>SFNX01000137.1 GCA_004552595.1 Lachnospiraceae bacterium
GTACCTTCACTCTGGCATAAGATAGTCCCTAAGCTTAAGGATGATTTTGCAAGAAGCATGTTTTCTCAGGTAAATTTCACTGCGACTAGAGATAATATGCTTACAATCGTAATGAACAACACTATTACGGCATCGATAATCAACAGAGACGGAATGAAGGATGAGCTTAATAAGGCTATTGATGAGGAAGTCGGAGCACATGTTGAAATAGAAGTTATCGGTCAGTCGGATAAGGAAAGATTTTCAGATACATATACGGATTTAAGAAGTATATCAGAAGCTTTAAATTTTGAAATAGAGGAGGAAGATGATAATGGCTAAAAGAGGAGGATTCCCGGGCGGAATGGGAATGCCGGCTAATATGGGAAATCTTATGAAGCAGGCACAGAAAATGCAGCGTCAGATGGAAGAGACACAGAAGGAGCTTGAGGCAGCAGAATTCAGTGCAAAAGCAGGTGGCGGTGCAGTAGAAGTTATCGTTACGGGTGCTAAGCAGATTAAGAGCATAAAGTTAATGGAAGAAATAGTTGATCCTGATGATATTGAGACATTAGAGGATTCAATTGTGGCAGCAGTTAATGAGGCACTTAAGGCTGTTGATGAAGCTTCTTCGTCTTCAATGTCAAAGCTTACAGGCGGCCTTGGAATGGGAATGCCGTTTTAATTTAATTTAGAATTGAGGGAATAAGGGGATGGATTCGTACAGCGGATATATTAACAGGCTTATCGCTGAATTGTCTGTACTGCCCGGAATCGGTAATAAATCTGCACAAAGACTTGCCTTTCACATCATCAACATGCCAAAGGAAAGCGTTGAGAGAATGGCAAATGCAATGGTTGATGCAAGAAATAATATCAGGTATTGCAAGGAATGTCTGACACTTACGGATAAGGAAGTGTGTCCGGTATGTCAGGATAAGAGCAGAAATCATAAGCAGATAATGGTTGTTGAAAACTCAAGAGACATGAGTGCATATGAGAAAACGCATAAATATGAAGGCGTTTATCATGTGCTTCACGGTGCGATTAACCCAAGTATGGGAATCGGACCGTCAGATATAAAGCTTACTGAGCTTTTAAAGCGTCTTCAGTCAGATGTTGATGAAGTCATAATTGCAACTAATTCCAATATTGAGGGCGAGACGACAGCAATGTATATAAGCAGGCTTATTAAGCCTACAGGAGTCAGGATAACAAGAATTGCATCGGGAGTTCCTGTTGGCGGTGAACTTGAGTATATAGATGAAGTGACTTTATCAAGGGCACTGGATGCAAGAGTAGAATTATAGTTTAAAGGAGAAAGTAATGGGAGTAACAGTTAAAACATTCGGAAAGACAAAAGACAAGCAGCACATTTTCTTATACACAATTAAGAACAAAAACGGAATGAGTGCATCCGTGACAAACTTCGGTGCGATTTTGGTTAACCTTTTCGTACCTGATAATAATGGACAATTTGAAGATGTTGTTCTTGGACTTGAAAAGGGAACAGACTACTACAAAAACGGCAGCTTTTTTGGTGCTACTGTAGGAAGAAATGCTAACCGTATCGGCAAGGCTTGTGCAAAGATTGACGGCAAGCTCTATAAGTTCCCGGTTAATGACGGACCTAACAACCTTCATACAGACTTTGAGGTTGGTATGCATATGAAGCTGTGGGATGCTGTAATTTATTCTGACAGTGTTGAATTTACTACATTATCACCTGATAATGAGGCAGGCTTCCCTGGTAACCTTAAGATGAAGGTTACATACACATTAAGAGAAGACAATGCAATACAGATTTCATATGAAGGTGTCAGCGATAAGAAAACAATTATCAACATGACAAACCATTCATACTTCAACCTTTCAGGTCATAACGCAGGAAATATTGAAAACACTGAGTTGAAGCTTAACTGCTCAAAGTTTACTCCTGTAGTTAAGGGCGCAATCCCTACAGGTGAGCTTAAAGATGTTGAAGGAACTGTTTTTGACTTCAGAGAATTTAAGACAATCGGTCAGGATATTAACGCAAAGGAGCAGCAGCTTAAGCTTGTAAAAGGATATGATCATAACTTCGTAGTTGATGGATATGACGGAACTGAAAAGTTAGTAGCGGTTGCAAAAGCAGGCGGAAGAACAATGGAAGTATATTCAGATCTTCCGGGAATCCAGTTTTATGCAGGTAACTGCATCGCTAAGCAGAAGGGCAAAGATGGCGTTAAGTACACAAAGAGAAGCGGATTCTGCTTAGAAACACAGTATTTCCCTGACAATGTAAATCAGGACAATTTCAAGAAAGCAATATTTGATGCTAACGAATTGTATAAGACAACAACTGTATACAAATTCGTTCAGTAATGAGGAATTTAATTAATGAGTGAAGATTTAAAGAGTAAGATCTTTAAGGAAAAGGAGCTTACCTATAAAGAAAAAAGAAGACAGAAGGCAAAAGAGAAACGTCAAAAGGACCAGATGTCTGTTACGATTTTTGGACTTATTGTATACTCAATTGCCTTAATCGGAGTTGTAGTATTATCATATGTAGGCTTTAAGTCTGTAATTAATAATTTAAAAGAGAAGCAGGCTGTAGTAGAAGAGGCAGAAAAAAAGGCTTTAGAGGAAGAAGATAAGAAGAATAAAGAAGAAGAGGAACAGGCCCTTCTTGAAGAGAAACAAAAGGAAGAGGAAGAGCAAAAAAAAGAAGAAGGCACATATAAAGATGCTGTATTTTCAGTAATTGAGAATGTTAATGACCCGGGAAATGCTTTAGTTAATTCCTTTGATTTTGCAAGAAAAGCACTTACAAACGAATCCGGCAAATTAATGGATTATGAAGTGTATACAAATCCTGAGACAGGAAAGATTGCAAAGGTTACTTCAAGAGAAAACTGTGGCGACTTATTCGAAATAACGGATTATTACTATGATAATGACAAAATAAACTACATCGCACAGTACAGAGAAGATACTGATGTGCCAATAGATCTTTCATCCGATAAGATTGAGTCAAGATATTACTTTGGCAATGATAAAATGCTTAAGTACATATACTGTGAGGCGGGGAAAGCTACAGAGTATTCGGTTGATGACTTTAAATTATACAGTGAAGGTACTATCGAGCAGTATAAATACATGGAAAATATGATGCTCGAAAACTCAAAGACCGCGCTCAAAAATGCTTATGACCTTGAAGAAGAGGTTAAAATTTCAGGATATGTACAGGACGAGCTTAACTGTCCGCCACCTGATGTTACTAACGTTTCGCTTCTTGATAAAAACGGAAGGGTAATAAGTGAAACTAAGACAAACGGCGACGGATACTACGAGTTCTATGTAAAGCCTGACGATTATGCGGAATATAACATAGACATTACAGGCCGTGATGACACAATTGGCACCAGAATCTATGGTATAAAAGCGGGCAAGGGTACTAAGGCGGTAGCCGTTGAAACTGCATATCTTGCATATTCTGTATATGAAACTGTTTATCCTACTACGATTTTTGTTAAGGATGCGGATAATTCAAATGTAGCATTAGCAAATGCGGACATTAAATTCAGATACGGAATCAACAATAAATACGGTGAGACATGTCTTAGCGGAAGACTTGGAGAGGCAGGAGAAATAATGCCTGCATTGAGAAGCGGTACATATACGATTGAAGTTATAAAGGACGGATATGCACCATGCTATGCGACATTTATTGTCAAGCAGGATCACACGGCAACAATCTGCTATGCGGTTAAGAAAGTACCTGAAGGTAGAATTAAAGCAGTTCTTACATATGAAACAACACCTCTTGATCTTGATTTGAGGTCATTTGATACGTATGGAAGAAATGTCAGTAAATCATCAACTGACAGTGTAGGTATTACTACTGCTGAGACAATTACAATTAATGATGCAGATAGCGGAACTTATCCGTTCTATGTATCAAATTATGCCGATATCGCTACAAGTGATATGATGTCTTACAGAATGTCACAGTCAATGGCTAAAGTATACGTATATAATTCCGAAGGACTTATTGAAGCGTTTCCTGTTCCTGCAGGACATGCAGGCGT
>SFNX01000004.1 GCA_004552595.1 Lachnospiraceae bacterium
TTTTAATTGCATTTTAGCTCGACACCAAGCCTTTTCTTTCTATTCTGAAATAGATATTATTACCTATATTTTAGTTTATTCATATACTCAAAGCAACTATAATCTCATTACTTCCAATCTTTTCAATCGAGCGCGAGACGGGACCAAGGAAGCATCACGCTCGCCATGCTCACGTGATAGGTCGTCCCGTCTCGATTCAGGAGCTTGATAACAAAAATAGGAGCATCCTTTCGGATACTCCTATTTCTGTTATCGAGCGCGAGACGGGACTCGAACCCGCGACCCCGACCTTGGCAAGGTCGTGCTCCACCAACTGAGCCACTCGCGCATTTGATATCGAAGCGATATGCGATATCGTAGAGCAGGTGATGGGAATCGAACCCACGTATTCAGCTTGGAAGGCTGATGTTCTACCATTGAACCACACCTGCATTTATGGTCTGTTCTGACCTGACGTCCCATTATATCAAGGACAAGTGCCCAAAACCGGAATCGAACCAGTGACACGAGGATTTTCAGTCCTCTGCTCTACCAACTGAGCTATCTGGGCAAACCCGCGTGCATCTGTTTCACACAACGCAAGAGTGATAATATCACTAATAATCATCAATTTCAAGTTTTTTTTGAATTTTTTTGAAAAAAAACAAATAATGCAAATTAATTACCAACTCATATACTATATTTTGTATGTCACGTTAACTTATTCCACAATCTGAAATCTCCGAAAAAATTATTATAAGAAACAACCACTCTTCTTAAGTGATGTGATTCACCTAAAAATATGTTAGAATGTGCTTATGCATCCTATTAAACATTTTATTACAATTACAAAACACAGACATATGGTCATATATCACTGCTTTAAAGCGGGTATTGGATTTCAGGGTCTTTTTCATGATTTATCAAAATACTCACCGTCAGAATTCATCCCGGGAGCAGTATATTTTCAGGGAAATCGCTCTCCTAATGAAGGAGAAAGGGAAGCGGCAGGCTTTTCTAAAGCTTGGATGCATCATAAAGGGCGTAATAAGCACCATTTTGAATACTGGACAGATTACGACCATAATACAAAAAAGATGCAGGGCATGCCAATGCCTGATAAATATATAAAAGAAATGTTCTGCGACAGAGTTGCTGCTTCAAAAATATACCAGGGCAGCAATTATGCCGATGACTCTTCACTTAAGTATTTTGAATGGGGAAGAGACAGGCGCGCTACTCTTATTCACGAAGAGACAAGCAGAAAGCTTGAATTTCTTTTAAAAATGTTAGCAGATAAAGGTGAAAAAGAGACATTCAAATATATTAGAACTCATAAAACCCTGTAAGAATCACTTACAGGGTTTTATACATTTCCTTAGCCTCGTCCTTCTTAACAGTTTCCTTAACGTCTGTAACTTCAACCTTAACGGGCTTATTTCCAAACTGAATCTCAAGAATGTCTCCTACTTTAACATCGTATGATGCCTTGGCCGGTCTTCCGTTAATTGTAACTCTTCCGGCATCACAGGCCTCATTTGCAACGGTTCTTCTTTTAATAATTCTTGAAACCTTTAAATATTTGTCTAAACGCATATTTTTCTCCGATTTTACTACTTACTATCTTAGCGTATTACTTGTCGCGCTATGGATTTCATTTTATGGATAAAGAAAGCCACCTCGTTCTTAAAGCAAGCTTAGAACAGGTGGCTATCTTCATAAAACAATTGCTTGTAGCAATAATATCTTACTTGTTAACAAGATCCTTAAGAGCCTTACCAGCTTTGAACTTAGGTGCCTTTGAAGCAGCAATCTTCATTGTCTTACCTGTCTGTGGGTTTCTTCCCTCTCTAGCTGCTCTCTTAGAAACTTCGAATGTACCAAATCCAACTAACTGAACCTTTCCACCCTTCTTAAGCTCTTTAGCAACAACATCTGTGAATGCCTTTACAGCTGCCTCAGCGTCCTTCTTTGTAAGACCTGACTCTTTAACCATAGCAGCTACTAATTCTGTCTTGTTCATTATAAATTCCTCCTAATGTTTGTCGTCACAAATAACGCACCGAAGTGCCTACATGTAGTTATATAACGTTTACCATGATATGTCAAGAAAAAAGCACGATTTTACGCGATTCTACGCTATTTTTTGGTGTTTAGGTGATATAATTTTGAATATGTGGTGTTATGTTACCTTACACAATATATGGGAATTATTTTACACATCCTATTATATTATTTATATCATCAATGCCTTGCTTTTCCATGAAATGTTCTATTCCATGAATTGCTTCTTCTGTTGCATACGGATTATGGAAATTCATTGCTCCGATTGCGACTGCGGTTGCACCTGCCATCATAAATTCGATTACATCTTCATAGTTTGATACACCACCCATTCCAATTATCGGAATATTAACGGCATTTGCTACCTGATACACCATCCTTACAGCTATAGGCTTTATTGCAGGTCCTGAAAGTCCACCGGTTTTATTTGCAAGTGCAAAATCCCTCTTATAAATATCAATTTTCATTGCAGTAATTGTATTAATAAGAGAAATCGCATCCGAGCCTGCTGCCTCTGCCGCCTTTGCCATTTCCGTAATATCCGTTACATTTGGTGAAAGCTTCATAATAATAGGCTGCTTAGCATGTGCTTTTACTTCCTTTGTTACACTGTAAAGCATGTCTGCATTTTGCCCAAAAGCAATTGCTCCTTCCTTAACATTAGGACAAGATACATTGATTTCAAGCATATCTACATCTGTGTCTGCAAGTCTCTCAACTACACCTACATACTCTTCTACAGACTTTCCACATACATTTACTATAATCTTTGTATTATATTGACTTAAGAATTTTAAATCTCTCTCAATAAATGTATCGATTCCGGGATTCTGAAGTCCTATGGCATTCATCATTCCTGCCTGTGTCTCACAAACTCTGGGTGTAGGATTACCTGTCCATGGAGTTAGTGCAACTCCCTTTGTCACAACTGCACCAAGCTTGTTTAAGTCGACAAACTCTCCATATTCCATGCCGGAACCAAATGTTCCTGATGCTGTCATTATTGGATTTTTGAATTCAACGCCTGCAATAGTTACTTTTGTATTCATAATTCAATATCCTCCGCGTTAAATACAGGTCCGTCTGCACATATTCTTTTGTTGTTTACTTTTGAATGATCATCTACATTAGTAGACTTACATACACATCCAAGGCATGCACCGACACCGCAGGCCATTTTTTCTTCCATTGAGATATATGCTTTAATGCCTTTTTCTTTTGCATATTCCTTTACCCCTCTTAACATTGGAATAGGACCGCAGGCATATATTACGCTTCCGCTAACGTTTTGTTCTCTTATTGCATCAATAACATTTCCTTTAGTTCCTACACTGCCATCCTCTGTAGCTACAACTAATTTGCCGTAGCAGGCAAGATCATTATTAAGGAACATCTCACTGTTTCTGTATCCGACAACTATTGTTTTCTCTGATTCAAGTGCCTTTGCAAGCTCAAGCATAGGAGGAATTCCGATTCCGCCTCCTATTAATATCGCCTTTTCATCGCATAGAGGAAATCCGTTGCCAAGAGGTCCTAAAATATTAACGGATGCCCCTGAGCGATACTTTGAAAACTCCTCAGTGCCTTTTCCCGCCTTTCTGTATACAATTCTAAGTGCTGTCTTTTTATCATCAATCTCACAAATACTGATAGGTCTTGGTAAAAGCTTTGCCTCATTTTTTGTGTACACGGAAATAAACTGTCCCGGCTTTGCTTCTTTTGCAATATTTGTGTTTATCCACATGCTGTAAATATCTGTCGCTAGTTTTTCCTGCGAAATAACGACTGCACATTCTTTAATTTTTCCCATCCTGATACACTATCCTTCCATTTGAGATTGTATATTTAACTTTTCCTTTCAGCTTAACACCCTTAAAAGGTGAATTCTGTGACTTTGATTTGAATTTCTCTATTGTAAAGCTTTCATTCGGATCAAATATTACTAAATCCGCTCTTTTTGACACCGATACATCCGCTATTTCATCTTCTAAATGATATAGGCTTGCAGGTCCGAGCGTCATCCTTTCTATGAGCTCGTTCACTGTTAAATATCCTTTGTCAACAAGCTCTGTAATTCCAAGCGCAAGCGCCGTCTCAAGCCCGATAATTCCACTTGGAGCTTTCGTTATTTCCTGAGCCTTCTCGTCCTTTGAATGAGGCGCATGGTCTGTTGCGATTATTTCAATCGTACCGTCCTTAAGTCCTGAAATAATTGCTTTTCTGTCTGACTCAAGTCTTAACGGCGGATTCATTTTTGCAAGAGCAAAATGCCATAGCAGCGCATCCTCCGTTAATGTAAAGTGATGCGGGCTAGCCTCTGCGTGAATATTTTTATGCGTTTTTCTTGCTTCTCTAATAAGCTCTACGCCTTCCTTAGTGCTTATATGCTGGATATTGACATCGGCTCCGGTTTCCTTTGCAATCTCAATATCCCTTTCAATCATTGAAATTTCCGCTTCTCTTTTGGAGCCGCCAATATCAAGAACATCAGAAACCTTTCCTGCATTGATTCCGTTGTTAATTATGTACTCTTTATTCTCCTCGTGCAGTGACACAGGTATATTCAGCTTTTTTGCCTGCAAAAATGCCTCTTTTACTAAATCTGCATCCATAATCGGAACGCCGTCATCAGATACACCGACCGCTCCTGCCTTATAAAGGCCTTCAAAATCAGTAAGCTTACATCCTTTCATACCTTCTGTTACATTGGCAACACTTAAGATGTTAATATCCGTACTCTTACCCTTTTCAATAACGTATTTTAGCGTTTCGATATTATCAACACACGGCTTTGTATTTGCCATCAGAACAACTGTTGTAAAGCCGCCGGCTGCTGCCGCTTTTGCACCTGTATAAATATCTTCTTTATATGTAAATCCGGGATCTCTGAAATGCACATGAACATCAACAAGTCCCGGTGCACAGTAAAGATTGGTTCCATCAATTACCGTATCAGTGGGATCTTCTGCATCAATATCCTTTTCAATTGACTCTATTACATTTTCTTTTATATAAATATCTGTAATATCATCAAATCCTGTACGCGGATTAATTAGTCTGACATTTTTAATTATCATTTTCCCTTATCCTTAGATTAATGCCGTTTCGCCTAATAATGATTATATCCTATGTTGATTCTATAATAAATATTTATTAAAATAATCAAAGAATGTTTAAATATTGAGAGGGCGAAATGATTAGGACTATCTTAGCTGCAATTCTTATTATATTTTTCTTTATTGTTACTATTCCGGTATTGTTCATTTTATGGATAATCGGGCTTATTAATATGAAGGTTCACGATACGATTTCTTATGGAATCATGAAGATAGCTTTCAGCATTATTTTATTTGTATGCGGAGCAAAGGTCAGCGTAGAAGGAATTGACAATATCCCAAAGGACAAACCTGTTCTCTATGTAGGAAACCACAGAAGCTATTTTGATATTATAGTACTTTACAGATATGTTGTTGGACCTACAGGCTTTATTGCTAAGAAAGAGTTTAGAAAAGTACCTGTTCTTGGTCACTGGATTTCATGTCTTCACGGAATATTCCTTGACAGAAAAGATATTAAGGCGGGACTCAAAACAATTCTTGAGGCAATAGAAAATGTTAAAACAAAAGGGATTTCATACAGTATATTTCCTGAGGGAACAAGAAATCATGAGAAGGAAATGCTTCCGTTTAAGGAAGGTAGTATGAAAATTGCAACAAAGAGCGGATGTCCTATTGTTCCGGTTGCAATGACTCATATGGATGACCTTCTTGAAAATCATATGCCATTTATTAAAGGTACAAATGTATCAATCAGATTCGGCGAACCGATATATACCGATCAGCTTTCAAAGGATGAACTTAAATTCCTTGGGGCAAAAGTTAGAGACAAAATTCAGCTTATGATTGATGATATGCAATAAAAACGCATCCCGCTTCGAATGCAAAACATACACGTTTTTAAGGCTACTGACTCAACCCAGGCGACCTCACAACACCCGGAAGGTTCCGCTTAGTGCTGCTTCATTCCTGACCTGACACGGTTCACGGATTTCCGTCGCGCAAGACCCAAGTCTCAACGCCTGATAACCAAAGACTGCTGTACGCAAATACACCCTCTGCGGGATATCACCCCTGCTATAGCGGATTTCAGGTACAAGGAGCCGCTAACTCCCCGGCTGCGTGCTTTTCATTATACTTTTAAAGCAATATTTAGTCAACTCCCCTCACATTTGCGTTCAATACGCTTTCCCCTATTATCTCACTGAATCTATACAGTTTTTCTTTTTCGTAAGGCTTAAGGGTATGGTCTTTTACGTATTCGGAGTCAACAAACGACTGTATATAATGCCTTTTTGCACCTGAAATAAGCTTTCCGATACCTTCAATCGTTCTTTCATCATGAAGCTTCTTCATGACCGTCGTTCTGAATTCATATTCTATATTTGAATTAATTATTATCTCTATTGATCTTTCGACTTTTTTTATTATTTCTTCTTCAACATAATCCCTGCTAAGTCCTATTGCTTCATAATACCTGTCCTTTGATGACTTAACATCCATAGCGATATAATCGATTAATCTTTCATTTATAAGCATGCTTATCATTTCAGGATTTGTACCGTTTGTATCAAGCTTTACAAGAAGCTTTCCTCCGTTTATACCCTTAATTTCTCTTATAAAATCCACTAATTCATCATTAAGAGTAGGTTCTCCTCCCGTAATGCATACTCCATCTAACAGTGATGCTCTTTTTTTAAGAAAGTTAATAACTTCATCCCTTGAAATATCGCTTTCATCTTCATTAACAATATTCATATTGTGGCAAAACGGACAAAGAAAATTACAGCCACCTATAAATATGGTGGCTGCTACATGTCCCGGATAATCAAGTAATGTTGTCTTCTGTAATCCTTTAATTCTCATTCTTTGCATTGTTATTTAGTCTTTCCGGATGCTTAGGGAAAAATGCTGCCGCAGCTGCACCCGGTCCGACATGTGTTCCGATTCCGCATCCAATTGTCTGATACTCAATATCATCAACATATTTGTTCCACATGTCTGAGCTGTCAGCTATATATTTCTTAATTAATATATCTGAAAGTCCTGTATATCCTACTCTGTATGGCTTGGTAAAATCAATTCCACCGCATGCATTTATCTGGGAAATAAGCGCATTTCCGGCATTTTTTGAACCTCTTGCCTTTCCGTACATAACTACAGAACCATCAACAACTCCTACAACCGGCTTTATTGCAAGTACTCCTCCGGCAAAAGCCACAGCTGACGATATTCTTCCACCCTTCTTCAAATACTCAAGTGTATCAAGAACTGCAACAACCTGAAGGTTCTTTTTCTCACAGTTTAATATGTCTGCAATCTCCTCAATGCTCCTACCTTCATCACGATATTTCATTGCAAGGTCAACAATTGCTCTTTCACCAACTGCAACACTTAATGAATCAACTACAATAATCTTTCCTTTATAATTATCTGCGGCAATACATGCGCTTTGGTAAGTCCCGGAAAGCTTTGATGATATAGTAATTACAATTGCCGTGTCACCATTATCTACAACCTTTTTAAATGCCTCATCGAACATATAAGGAGTTACCTGAGAAGTAGTAGGCAGGGCATCCGACTCAATTAATCTTTCATAGAATTCCTTATGAGTGATGTTTTCACCATCCTTATAATCACTACCATCGTCAAATCTTATTGTTACAGGCAAAATGATAAGCTTTTCCCTATCTTCCCCCGTTACGTCAGCTATTGAGTCTGTTATTATCTGAACAGCCATATTCCCTTATCCCTTCCTTTAATTTATTTTGTTTTTGTCCCTTAATTCAATAAAGAAATCAGAAAGCATTTTTGAACATTCTTCATTCAGGACACCTTTTATTATCTCAACCTGATGATTGAATTCGCTCATCTGTAAAATATTTATTATTGAGCCTGCACAGCCCGATTTAGGGCTCATACAGCCTATCACTACTTTATCCATTCTCCCTTGCACAATTGCTCCTGCGCACATCTGGCAAGGCTCGAGTGTAACATACATTGTACAGCCTTCAAGTCTCCAGTCTCCTAATTTCTTACTCGCTTTCTTTATTGCCTGAAGCTCTGCATGAGACAAAGTATTTTTATCTGTCTTTCGTCTGTTATAGCCTCTTCCTATTATTTTATCCTCATATACAATTACGCAGCCTATAGGAACTTCTCCAAGCATATAAGCTTTTTTAGCTTCCCTTATTGCTGCCAACATATATTTTTCGTCTTTATCGGGCTTACTCATCTATTCTGTTCTTTAATATAATTAATATATCCACGTACCATCATGGCAATCTTAAATGAAAGTGCATCATCGAAATTTCTGACATCCATTCCTGTTGCCTTCTCAAGCTTTTCAATTCTGTATACTAATGTATTTCTGTGAATGTATAGCTGTCTTGATGTCTCTGAGACGTTTAAGCTATTTTCCAAAAACTTATCAATAGTATTTAGTATCTCTTCATCAATTTCTTCCGATAGCTCACCGCCAAATACTTCATCAATAAACATTTCACAAAGATTAATCGGAAGCTGATAAATTAATCGTCCGATTCCTAGCGTCGAGTATGCAATGACAGTCTTATCCGCATAGAAAATCTTTCCGACATCAAGTGCCATATTTGCTTCCTTATATGACTTTGAAACGCCTTTAATGTCATTTACAATAGTACCGTATGAAACTCTGACATTTGTCATTGCCTCTGAGTTGAACATATCGACAAGCATTTTAGCATTATCGTCCATGTCTTCATATGATTCATCAGGCTGTAATGTCTTAATTACTATAATATGGTCTTCATCTACTGTTGTTACATAATCTCCGTTATGTGTATTATAAAGTTCCCTTACCATTTCATATGCCGCAGGGTCTTTTATAGCGCTAAGTTCGATGACGAATACACATCTTGGAACAGATGGCTCGATATGAAGTTTCTGAGCTTTATTATATATATCAACAAGTAACAAATTATCAAGAAGAAGATTCTGGAAAAAGCTGTTTTTATCCACCTTATCCTTATAAGCGATAATAAGACTTTTAAGCTGACCGGCAACAAGCTTTCCTACAAGGAATTTATCTCCGTTACCTTTTATTATTAATGCATAGCTTAACCCATCTTCATTTTCAATCTTAATAAATAAATTACCTGAAATATCCTGGGTATCTGCATCAGAAATAATAAAATCCGTAATATCCTTTGTCCTTATGTCAAAATCAGAAGTAGAAGCTATTACTATACCCGAATTATCGGCAAGCAATAAGTCCATATTAGCGATAGTCTTTGCTTCTTCAAGGCAGTTTATGATAGTCTGATTTGAAATCATTTTTTATCTCCCAAATGTGCTTAAAAGTAACTATATAATTATACACGAATTTTCTTGTAAATAAAAGAAAGCCCGAGGTTTTACTAACCTCGGGCAAGAATAACTTATTATATTAGTTTGTAATAGCAAGTTCTGTATCTTTATCAAATACATGAATCTTCTCAACATCCATAGCAAACTTAACTGTATCGCCAGGTCTTGATGTAGTACGTGGGTCAACTCTTGCTGTGATTGGGAACTCTTCAAGATCGAAGTAAAGGTATACTTCTGCACCAAGAAGTTCGTAAACCTTAACTGTTGACTCGAATACTGACTGTGGTGAGCTCTCAATGTACATCTGTGAATCATAGATATCTTCAGGTCTGATACCAAATGTAACAATCTTTCCGTCATAGCCGCCTTCGATAAGCTTCTTAGACTTAGCCGGTGGAAGAGGAATCTCCTTACCTGCGAAGCAAAGCTTAGCAACATCGCCTTCAACCTTAACTGTTGCATCAAGGAAGTTCATCTGAGGTGATCCCATGAATCCTGCAACGAAGAGGTTAGCCGGCTTCTCGTATAAGTTCTGAGGTGTATCAACCTGCTGAATAACACCATCCTTCATAACTACGATACGTGTACCAAGAGTCATAGCCTCTGTCTGGTCATGTGTAACGTAAATGATTGTTGTCTCAAGTCTCTTATGAAGCTTAGCAATCTCTACACGCATCTGTACACGAAGCTTAGCATCAAGGTTTGAAAGAGGCTCGTCCATAAGGAATACCTTAGGGTTACGAACGATAGCACGTCCCATAGCAACTCTCTGTCTCTGTCCACCTGAAAGAGCCTTTGGCTTACGATCAAGAAGCTGTGTAAGGTCAAGAATCTTAGCTGCTTCCTTAACCATCTTATCTATTTCATCTGTAGGAACTTTTCTAAGCTTAAGACCAAATGCCATATTATCATAAACTGACATATGTGGGTAAAGAGCGTAGTTCTGGAATACCATTGCGATATCTCTGTCCTTAGGCTCAACATCATTAACTATCTTGTCTCCGATTCTTAATTCACCTGATGAGATTTCCTCAAGTCCTGCGATCATACGGAGTGTTGTTGACTTACCACAACCTGAAGGTCCTACGAAGATGATGAATTCCTTATCTTCGATTTCAAGGTTGAAATCCTTAACTGCCTGGAAACCGTTAGGATAAACCTTGCAAATGTTTTTAAGTGATAAACTTGCCATTTTATTAATTCCTCCTAAAAAAATACCTTATATGTGGCTTTCACCACGACTGAAATAAGTATAACAAAAGGGTGATTCTTTTGCTATGCCACGTTTCAACAAAAAAATCACCCTTTATTATGCAATTTGTATATTATTGATTAACCCTTTGATTAATCTTCTTTTTTTTCGATTACAGCATCCTTTTCAACCTTATTTAAGTCAGCATAGAACGATACTCTGTTTTTACCATCCTTCTTTGATTTATAAACTGCTTTATCTGCTGCCTTATAAAGTGAATCAAAATCTTCTGCATCCGTCGGATACACTGCACCGCCAACTGAAGCTGTAGGCGAATATTTTGTATATTCTCCGACATTGAAGCCTTCAAAGAACTGCATAATTCTTGAGCCTTCATGTCTGATGAGTTCAGGATCCTTAACATCTTTAATGAAGATCATAAATTCATCTCCACCGATTCTTCCAAGTATGTCATTTACTCTGAACCATGATCTGATCTGATGTCCAAACTGAGCAAGAACCTGGTCTCCAAATGCATGACCTCTTGTATCATTAATCTTTTTAAAATCATCTACATCCAGAACAAAAAGCATTGATACGGAATTCTTTCCATCTCCCTGCAAATATTCCTTAATCATTCTTTCGGTTGCTACCTTATTGTACAAATCAGTAAGGAGGTCTGTATCTGCCTTATTCTGAAGGTCTTCCGTTTCTACATTGTATTTAGCCTTATTAAGTAATGCTATTCCGGCAAAAATTATAATAAATGCAATAATAGCAATACCAATTTCCATTGTCATGGTTCTTATGTTCTTTGATACTACAGAAAAGCTTCTTTCGACGTCCTTAGTATCAACAAGCATAACAACTGATGCTTTACAGTTATCTATAGGAGAATAAAAAATGTAATTTCCCTGATCTCCATATACTGTCTGCTGCGAACCTGTTCTGCAGTCAACAATAGCCTGTCTGAAGGCGTTATAGGAACCATCGACATAAATTACATTCTGTGCTTTATCAATCATATTTGTGCCGACTTCGCATAAGTATGATTTATTTCCGGCCGATTCGATTACATCACCATCTGCTGAAACAAGTGCAAATGTATTACTTGAAGAATACTTAGGATTATTTAACAATGTCTCCATAATATTCGGAACATATTCAATGATTATATATCCTCTGTTCTGGTTCTTGGATGCAATCGCTCTTGATAGATAAAGATAATTTATACCTTTGCCACCCTTAATAAATCTTCCCTCAGTACCTTTTGCACTGAATATTGATGAGAGCTTCTTATCTTCGTTAATATTCACATATGTCTGCCCATTGGCATCTATTGCAGCATAATTATCGTTTACAATATAAATGTTATTGACATTTGTTGCTCTCTTTGCAACAGCTATGTTCTCAATACATGAATCGTCAAATAAATCTTCCTCTTCAAGAATTTCAGTAGCTAAAAGATTTGCAATTTTTTCCATTGCATATATATTCCTGGAATAAAGCTGGCTAATATCGCTTGTCTCCAACCGATAGCTTTCCTCGACACGTGATTTAGCATCCTCAATCATTCTGATTCTGAATGATGAAAGGATTGCTAATATGATAATTGAAAGAAAAATAACCGGTAAAGTGTAAGAATTTGCTTTGAATTTTTCTGTTTTTTTCATTGTGTAATATACCTTCTATTATTTATTATCGTTAACGTTTACTTCAAATTCCTCATCACTCGTGATTTTTTCTTCAGGCATATATAACTTAAAAATCTTCACAAAGAAAGATGAATTGCAATATGCACATAACCCAAATACAAAGAATACTAATATAAGTGCCTTTGGTACAAAATACATTACAACAAACGGTAAGACATTTATTATGATAATAAGTATTGTCGATGGAAAATGTCTTATACTCATAAACATTGCATTTTTTAGCGTATTTTTAACACTGTTGTCAAATCTGGCAAGCAACGGAAATACATAAGAAGATGTAAACGAAAAGAGAATAAGTGATGCCATTACAATAATATACATTACTTTTGCAATTCCTTGTGGCATAACAAGTCCCGCATATCCACCGTTAATTACTTTAAAATCGACATAAATGACTGTTCCAATTGCAAGTACAATGAGCCAGATAATTGTTGCCTGCTTAAAGTTTTGCTTAAATGATTTGAAAAACGCCTTTGCAATATAGCATTCCTCATCCTTAACCATTTTTAGTGTAACATAGTATAATGCAGTATATGCCGCTCCAAAAGTAAAAATCGGTAAAGAGCATAATATAAGCAGAAGATTCAAAATGAAAACATCTGCCATCTTTGTAAGGCCGCCAAGAAACGGCCCGTCAATATCAAAAAATCTTCCCATTTTACAAATTCACCTTCAAAATCTAGCTTTCATCGGCGTATATCTTATGCCGTCTGTAGTCTGTTCAATGTCTGTATCAACAAAACCCATTTTATGATAAAAGCCTACGGCATAAGGCGATGAATTTACCGTCATTTCTCTTTTACCATATTTCTCATATGTGCGTTCAAAAGTCTTTTCAACAAGTCTTCTTGCAATACCTTTTTTATGATATTCGCTGTCGACAAACAAAAGAGATATATGAGTTTCGTTTCTTACACCAATTATGCCTACAATAATATTGTTATTAAAAGCAGCTAAAACATTATATTTTCCTTCTATGAAAAGGGTTTTTAATATAGGATCTCTTACAAAGTTCCTGAATGAAGTTATTCCTTCTTTGGTATATTCAGGTGCTTCATAAAGAATAAATGTATCCCAGGCAAGATTCATTGCCTCTTCCCATTCATTTTCATTTATTGTTCTTATCAATATATTATCGTTCATTTCTTAAATGAGCCAAAAAATGATTTAACAGAAGTACCTACACTTTTGAAGAAATTACCTACGGCATTTGATATTACCTTTCCTATTCCAAGGTCATTCCAGTCAACATCTTCAAGCTTAAATGTACCTGCTTTAATCTGATCTCCATACTTTGCATATATCTTATCAGCCTGCTCTGCAAGTATGTTAAAATCAATACCCATATCTTTAATTTTAACCATTACATCTATAATCTGATTAATCTGGTCTTCTGTAAGATTTGCATTGAGCTCTTTATTTCCCTGACGAACGGCTGCTTCAATTTCTTCTTTTGTATCAAGATCATTAGCAGCAATTTGTGCCTTGATATATGAAATAAGCTCTGATGCCTTCTCATCATCTCCGAGAGCATCTTTAACCTCACCTGTAGTTACCAGCTCATCAAGTGCTGTATCAAGTGCCTTTTCATCCACAGGCTTTCCGGACATCTGTGAGTATGCCTTCAATGCACCGATAAGTGCTGCAGTTCCTGAAATAGGAGATGGTCCGACAACCAGTACATCTGCATCTGTAACACCTGCCGTAACAAGTGCATTAAGATACATTGTATCAGTACAATAATTGATATTCTGTGTTTTAACAGTTACTCCGTGTCCTGTTGACTGAGGACGCACAAGAACAGATGATAATGATCTTTTTCCGATTAAAGAAGAGTCAACATAGCTTCCGAGGTACTGATGCTCTTCTGCATTTGTAACATACACAACATTACAGTCCTTAAGCTTTTCTTCTGTAAGTCCCATTAATGAAAGAACCGTTGCTTTTTGTGTGGCGTTAAGATCAGAACCGAGTGCCACAAAAACAGACTGTTTTGTAACCTCTAATATTGCAGGAGCACTTTGTTCTTCTTCTTTTGCTTCCTCTTTCTTATCTTCTCCATTACCATTCTCATCTACTATTGTAATTGTCTCTGTTGCCATAACAGGTGTCACATAGCCAAATACTAAAGAAATGCCAAGTAATAAACATAATAATTTTTTCATAATGATTCCTCCCTTATTAATATGCCTTAGAAATGTATTATAAAATATCAAGCTGTTCTGAAATACTGATTTCCTGATTATCTATATGTATTTCTGTTGCCTTTACAGCTGATTCTACATCCCTGCCTTCGATACATCTCATAATCTCTCTGTGCTCAAGCATAAGCGCCTGTCCCCCATCAGACTGTTGCTTGATATATTCGAATCTGTATCTGTAGATTCTCTCTGCAAGATTACTGATCATTGATTTTAATCTGCCGTTTTTTGTTGCGGCATGGATAACGTCATGAAAAGCCACATCTGCTTCTGCTATTTCCCTGACGTCCTTAGATGCAAGTGCTTTTTCAAATTCCCTCTCTGCATTGTTTAATAACTTAATTTCATCTTCCGTAATTCTTTCGCATGCAAGCTTAACCGAAAGTGTATCAAGTGCTTTTCTTACTTCTAATACATCCTGCAGATCTTCCTTTGATATTTTAGCAACCTGGGCCCCTTTTCTTGGGACCATCTTAACCAGTCCTTCAAGCTCAAGCATTCTTATTGCTTCACGAATAGGTGTTCTTGAAACTCCAAGCTGATCTGCAAGATGAATTTCCATAAGCCTTTCTCCCGGCTTATATACACCCTTAAGAATTCTCTCTCTAAGCGTATTAAATACCTCATCCCGTAAAGGTAAAAATTCATCTGTCTGTAGTGATAAACTGTTCTTGCTCATAACATGCCTTCTATAATACTAAATCCGTTAAATACACTTGCGTAGTTATATTTCTGGCTAATAAACCATCATATGCCTTCTTTGCAATTTCGTAATTATCGAACAATCCAAATACAGTCGGGCCGGAACCGCTCATTATCGAATTGAGAGCTCCGTTTTGTTTCATATATGTCTTAATCTCTTCGATTATTGGATACTCTTTTACAGTGACCGTTTCCAATACGTTTTCCATCTTATTCGCGATAGAGTAAATATCAGAAGCTTCAATATAACTTTTAAGTCCGTCTATGTCAGGATGCCTCTTAAGTTCATTTGCATGCAGATTTTCATATACGAATTTCGTAGATACGTCAATTGGTGGCTTCGCAATTAATATATTACAATTTGGCATTCCCGATACAGGTGAAAGTATCTCTCCGATTCCTTCCGATAATGCTGTTCCACCCATTATGCAGTACGGAACGTCTGCCCCAATCTTTACACCTCTTTTCATAAGCTCATCTTTTGATAAGCCAAGCTTAAAAAGCTCGTTGATTCCAATCAACGTATATGCTGCGTCCGTACTTCCTCCGGCCATACCGGCGGCAACGGGTATATTTTTTATAAGAGTAATGCGTACACCCCTATTTATGTTGAACTCATCCATTAAAAGCTTACAAGCTTTGTAAATTAGATTATCTTCATTAACAGGTATACTGTCATTCTCTGTAACAATACTGATTAAATTATCATCTGATGCTTCAATCTCAATGACATCATAAAGATTAACCGTCTGCATTATCATCTTAACGTCATGATATCCGTCTTCTCTTTTTCGTAAAACGTCAAGTCCAAGATTTACTTTTGCATATGCCTTGTAAGATAGCTTCATATTTATCAGTTATGCCAAAAACAGCATTTCTACCCATTTTGTATTTATTTAAGTACAATTCTACCACTATTATTTATTTTTTTCTACTTATTCAGTTTTTTCTGTATGATGAGGGATATTATTTTCTATTGCATACTCAGCGATTGTCTGCCCACCTGTAAATGTTTTCACAAGTACAATACTCACCACGAATACCATTATTAGTATTATTATTGATCTTATAAGCATTTCTTTGTTCATAAAAATTACCTGTTAAGCTTTTCTTTCACCGAATCAATTATATTCTTCTTATATGTAGAAAATGTGTCGAAATGCTTTACTGATACTGCATCAGGATTTCTCTTAAGAAGAGCAGATACTGATTTATTTTCTGAAATCCGAAGCTTAAATGCACTTACCTTTTCATTTCTCTCAGCAAGAATTCTGTTTAATTCTGCCTTCGCTTCTTCCTTTGAACCAGAAATCTTCTCAATAATATCTGAAATATGTTCTCTTAAATCTTCTGAAGCTTTCTCTGCTGAGTCAGCAATAAACACTTCAACGATTTCTGCCCTACGCTCAAGTTTTTCAATCTGCTTCTTAATATCTTCAGCAGTAATAAGCATATTTTTAAGCTCAAGAGCTGTCTTAAAGCTTGTAGCGAAATCTGCTGTGGCACAGATTGTAACTATTATTGCAATAAGCTGTCCAATTCCTTCATCTATAGATAATACAAGACCTTCTATCGGCTTATGAATAAAGTATACAAGCAGACATGAAAAGAACCCCCATGCTATTGATGACACCAGGCATATATGTCCTTTATACTGAATCTTTCTGTAAGAATAATCCCAATATCTTACATGAAACAGGCTTTCCATTGCCATTCCGGTAAAGAGTTCAAGTAACGTTGCGGCAATACTACCAAATATAAATACTAAAATAACCGAATTTTTAACAGGCAGCGATACAAAGAGCATAATTATTGCACCGCTTCCGTATATAGGCAAAAAAGGACCATTCATGAAACCTCTGTTTTCAAAATGGCCACTCTTTAATGAAACATATGCTGTTTCCCATATCCAACCGATAAAGCAATAGATAAAAAAATACAAAACCCATTGCCATACTTCATAATTATACATATATTATCCCTCTGAATACCTGGATAAAAATTGTTTCGTTCTCTCTTCCTTAGGATTTTCTATAACATCATGTGCATTTCCCTGTTCAACAATGACACCATCATCCATAAAAATTATGCTGTCAGCTACATCTCTGGCAAAAGCCATCTCATGAGTAACAATTATCATTGTAGTTTTTTGACTTGCAAGCGAACGTATAACCTTTAATACTTCACCTGTTAACTCAGGATCAAGTGCTGATGTAGGCTCATCAAAACATAAAATATCAGGTTTAAGAGCCAGTGCTCTTGCAATTGCAACTCTTTGCTGCTGCCCGCCGGAGAGCTGATGTGGATAATGATTCACTCTATCCTTAAGTCCCATCATTGTTAATAGCTCAATTGCATGTTCCTTTATTTTTTCATGTATTTCTTTTGAATTGCTCTTATAATCTGAAGATTCCTTTGCAATAAGCTCTTCTGCAAGCATAACATTCTCAAGGGCAGTATACTGCGGAAACAGATTAAAGTTCTGGAATACCATTCCAAAGTGAAGTCTTTTCTCTCTTATTTCCCTATCAGAATACTTTTTCCTGTTATTAGAATCAAACAGTACTTCATCGTTAACTTTGATTACACCGCTGTTTGGTGTTTCAAGGAAGTTAAGACATCTTAATAATGTCGTTTTCCCGGAACCTGATGAACCGATGATTGCAAGTGCATTTCCCTTCTCTAATGAAAAGCTGATATCCTTAAGTACAGACGTATTATGAAATTTCTTTGTGATATTGCTGACTTCAAGTATTGCCATGATAAAATCCTTTAATTAAACTCTATCTGAAATATGATAATTTCTTTTCTATATAATTAAAAAGTAGTGTAAGAATACCGACAAATAACAGATAGAAAACACCGGTATAAAACAGAGGCCATGTAATACCATCTGATTTCATAAACGAATAGCCTGCAAATGTAAGCTCATATGCAGCAATTATTCTTGCAAGGGATGTATCTTTTACAAGTGTAATTATTTCATTACTCATTGGAGGAACAACTCTTTTAATCATCTGTAAAAGCGTAACCTTGAAGAAAATCTGTGATTTAGTCATTCCAAGAACTTCTCCGGCTTCCTTCTGCCCAACAGGTACGCCTTCTATTCCTCCTCTGAATATTACCGAAAAATAGCACGCATAATTTATTGAAAAAGCAACTACCGTAGCTGTTATTCTTCCTGCTTCGTTACCCGACCAAATATTATGAGATAACCATAAACCCGGTCCATAGAATATGATAATAAGCTGAAGCATAAGCGGCGTTCCTCTTACTATCCATATAAAAACCTGAAGAATATATCTTAACGGTTTTAATTTACTCATACAGCCAAACGCCAGTATCAGCCCTAAAGGAAGGGCAAATACCAGCGTAAGTGCAAATATTTTAAAGGTTGTTAAAAGTCCGTTTAATAACTGGACCGATACTGATAAAAACATTTAGTCTCCATCTAATGATAATTATTTTGCAGGTACTACTATTACCTGTGCATTGTTACAATAAGCATTTGAACATTCCATAGCATTCGTAACTTCATCAGTAAGTGTCATACCATTCCATACTACGTCAATGTTCTTAGAGTCAAGCTCCATAATTTTATTATCCCAGTCAATTTCTACAAACTGGCACTCAACGCCGAGTCTATCAGCTACTACCTTAGCCATATCAGCATCAAATCCAATCCACTCTCCGTTGTCATCCTTGTAATCCATTGGAGCAAAATCAGTGATACCAACAACTAAAGTTCCTTTTTCCTTAATGTAAGCAATATCTTCGCCCTCTGCAAAATCACCTGCATCCTTCTGCTCACAAAGTGATTCCTGAACACCATACTTTGTAGCAATTTCCTTCATAGAACCGTCTTTATATGTCTCAGCAAAAACATCACTTATGTATGCTGCAAGGTCTGAACCTTTACGGCATCCTACACCATATAATTCTGATGTAAGCTCAGATGTGTGTGTAAGGTTAGGATAGCTTGTTCCTTCACCAATCATTGCACCTGCCATAAGAAGGTCAATGATTGCTGCATCTGATGTTCCTGATTGAACTTCCATAAGTGCATCAGCCTGAGATGCAACTGAATTAATCTTGTAACCGTTCTCTGTAGCTGCTGCCTCTCCTGCGGAACCTGCTTCAACAGCATATACTTTTTCTGCATCAGATTTAGCTTCTGTTTTGCCGGAACATGCGCAAAGCGAAATACCCATTGAAAGCGCAAGTAATAAAGCGACTGTCTTTTTCATAATAATTCCTCCATTCAACTTTTATTTACATATAATAAATCTCTGTTTCCGTGAGATTTTAACATACTAGCATACTAAAGTAAATAAATGCACTGATTAATAAATAATATTATTGAAAAAAGTGTTATTTTTATTATGCATTATATGCCATTTTATAAATATCAAGTATGTTTTCGTAAGAAAGCGGCATATATCCGGGAAGCGTACGTGTCTTGTTTCTTGAACACTTAAGTGCAAGCGTTTCAAGATCTTCTTCTTTTACATTAAGCTCTTTAAGGTTTGTAGGCATTCCAAGCTTTTTATAATAATCTTCCTGCATATTGATTGCTTTTTCAATACAAGCTTCTTTATGCTCAAAATCAGTATCTACATTCCATACATTTTTAGCCCACTGACAGAATCTGTCGATTGAAGCCTTATATACATATCTTGCCCAGCTGCACCATAATGCTGCAAGTCCCGCACCATGTGCAACATCAGGATACATTCCTGATACCTCATGTTCAAACTGATGAACTGTAAGTAAAAAGGTCCTTCCGCACTGTGTAAGTCCGTTATGTGCAAGAGAAGAAGCCCACATCATATTAGCTCTTGCTGCATAATCAGTCGGATTGTTGTATGCATCCATTCCTGACTTGATTGCTGACTTCATAACAGCTTCAGCAATTGAGTCTGTTAAATATGTATCCTCACCAAGACAGAAATATCTTTCCATTGTATGCATTGCAATATCGACTGCACCGCATGCTGTCTGATATTTGCTTACAGTATATGTAAGCTCAGGATTCATTATTGCAAAGTCCATTCGGTTCATCTGTGAACCGTATCCACGTTTATCATTATTATCAAGGTCTGTAATTACACATGAATTTGACATTTCAGAGCCTGCTGCCGCAAGTGTCAGAATTACACCTTTATTAAGTGTTTTTTCAGGGCTCTTAGTTCCGAGTGAAAATTCCCAGACATCTACGTCAGGATTTGCAACACCATTTGCAATATCCTTTGTTGAATCAAGAACAGAGCCACCTCCGACTGCAAGAATAAAGTCAACTCCTTCTTCCTTACAAAGCTTTATTCCTTCTCTTACTAAAGAAAGCTCAGGATTAGGCTTAACACCTCCAAGCTCAACATATGAAATTCCCTCCTCTTTAAGGCATTTTCTTACCTTACTTAAAAGACCGCTCTTTTCCTGAGAGCCACCGCCATAGTGAATTAGAACCTTCTTAGCGTTATACTCACGTATGAGCTTTCCTACTTTAAGCTCTTCATCTTTTCCAAAGTATACTTTAGTTGGTGTGTGAAAGAAAAAATTGTCCATTCGTATCTCCTTTATAAAATAAACTTATCTTAAGTCATAGAAAAACATGTACTGCTGCAATACTCCTGAATATCCTTTGTATTTCTCAAAAGGAAAGCTTCCGTTATATTCATTGTTTACTATTGAAATAATATGTGTGTCCATCGGAAACGCATCCGTATGGTGGAGGGCAAATAAGCAAATGCAGTCAGCGACCTTATTTCCGACACCATATAGTGATAAAAGCGTTTCCTTTGCTTCCTCATATTTAAGTGTCTTAAGCTTATCAAGATCAAGCTTTCCTGTAACAACATCCTCTGCCGCTTTCTTTATGTATACATCTCTGTAGCCTGTTCCAAGTGCCCTGATATCATTAATGTCAGCACTGAAAAGTGCCTTAGGCGTAGGAAAATCATAGTATACAATTTCTTCGTTATTCTCACCTTTATATATTTTCTTTTCACCATATTTTTCACAGAGCTTTTTAATTACGCTTCTTATTCTCTTAATATTATTTCTCTGCGAAATCAGAAATGAAATTATCATTTCAAAAAGATCCTGGTTAAGAATTCTTATTCCATCTCCATATGTTGCCGCATTTCTTAAATACACATCATCAGTTTCGATTGAATTAATAATCTTTTCATAATCTGTGCTATTGTCTATATCAAAATAGTCTTTCCAGACTTCTTCAAATTCTTCTTTTGTACACGAAAATGTGACTTCGTCTTTATTTGAAGTAATTATTAGATACTTTCCCTTAGCGATTACTTCAACTTTGTTATCATCAAGTTTTGTCATTCTGAAGCATTGACCCGAATCACATATCTGTTCAATCGAAAAATGCCTGATTTTCTTTGTAATCATCTGTCCGCCCAATATACACTGTAATCAACGTTAAATAAATCTTCCATTGTCTTTTCTTCAGTTTTTTCGGTATTCAATGTCTGTGCCGCATTCATGGCCTGCAATGATAAAGTCTCTCTATAATTAACCATATCTATATAATTCAGACTCATAATATTGTTACCCGCACTTGACGTTGTAAGATATACGTTATTAGTGCCCATCCATCCGTTACCGTTACCTGAACTTAAACCATATGCAATACATCCACCGTCTCCAATACCAAATACTGTATTGTTTTTGCATGTAAGATAAGTTGTACTTGCATCTGATATACACTGTGTTACAATAAGCGATTCCGCAGAATTATTAAGCACACAGTTTTCTATGTTAATGCTTGCCTTACCTGCAAGGCTTGGATTTTGTGAGTCATGAAAAAGCATAACTCCCTGCTTTTTGGCAACAAATGTACATCCTCTGAATGATATCTTCGCGTCTTTTCTCAAGCCGATTCCGACGCAATATGCATTTTCTGAAATAATATTACAGTTACTAAATGTGACCGCCTGCCCTGCCAGCGAATCACAATCAATATGGATTGCATATCCGGAAAAATCACCTGTCTTTTGTGCCTTATGATATCCCTTTATTGTAAGGTTTTCATATGTGCCCGCTGCAATATTTAGCGGAACATGAGAATAATTTGCCGTATCATACTGAATTATGCAGTTATCTTTCGAAACACCCTTCATATTAATCAGTTTATTTTGTATATTCAAAGCTTCATTATATACGCCTTCATGAATAATAAGAGTGCTGCCGCTTGGCACAAGTACTACTGCAGTTGCTATTGAAGTGAAATCCTTTGTTCCATCCTTTGACACATGATAAGTGCCCTTCGCATATGTCTGCTTTGCCGAAGACGGAATATTTGACGGGATAGTAACTATACTTTTTGTAGTGTCTTTTTTAATTTTACCGCTATTATCGTTAGCATATACTGACCTGGTACATAAAAGCACAAGAGAGGCTGCCAACATTATTCCTGCTAATGCAATTTTACATTTCTTTTCTGAAAAAATAATCATTGTAATTTCTTGATATCCTCTATACTGAATTCATATTTCTTATTGCAAAACTGACATCTTACCTCTACAGGCTTGCCTTCTTTTATTATTTCTTCCTTATCCTGCTTATTAAGGCTTGCAAGCGATCTTTCAACACGACTCTTTGAACAATCGCATCTGAATCCGGTTTCTGTTTTATCTTTAATGTCTACATCGAGTCCGTCAAATATTCTCTCAAGCATATTCTCAGGAGTTGCGCCTTCTGACATCATATCCGTAACTGACGGGAGTGATTTAAGATTTTCTTCAATCTTATCAAGTACATTATCCGGACACATTGGCATAACCTGAATGATAAACCCACCGGCACAATTAACGGTACAATCCTTGTTAACAAGAACTCCGAGTCCGACTGATGATGGAATCTGCTCACTTACCGCAAAATAGTAAGTTAAATCTTCTGCAATTTCTCCGGTCTGTAGATCAACAGTTCCAACGTATGGCTCCTTAAGTCCCATATCTTTAATTACTCTAAGAAAGCCCGGATAAATCGCTCCACCTACATCAAGCTTTCCGTTTTTTGGCGGAAGTATAACAATATTTTCATTCGGGAATCCCTTAACGAATCCATCTGAATACGAAGTTACCGTAATACCTTTAAGCGCGCCCTCACCCTGAATCTGAAGAGTCATAACATCCTTTTCACTCTTAAGAGTTACACCCATCATTGCGCCGGCCATGAGCATTCTTCCCAGTGCCGCGGTCACGATTGGAGATGTCTCATGCATAACCCTTGCTTCTTCTACCATATTTGTTCCTGATATCGCAAATGCTCTGACACTGTCATTAGCTGCAGTTGCTCTTATAATGTAATCTTTCATAATTTGCCCTTTATTCAATCGCTTTTGCGAATAATTTGCATCTATTCAGCCAATAATAAAATTGGTCGTCAACTTGTTAATTTTACCATTTTTACGTTAAAAAAAACAACCCCGGAGCCTGGCTCCGGAGTCGTAAGCTGTCTTATTATGAATGCAAATTAATTCTGTCCATAATATGCATTCGCACCGTGTTTTCTGTAATAATGCTTATCCTGAAGTACCTGCGGGGCAGGCTGAACATTAGGATTGATTCTCTCACATCTTGCCGCCATTTTAGCTACTTCATCAAGTACTACTGAGTTATGTACTGCATCATGTGCATCCTTACCCCATGTAAACGGTCCGTGATTCTTACAAAGAACAGCAGGCATTGCGCTTGGATCAATATTATTCTCCTTAAAGTAGCTGACAATGAGCTTTCCTGTGTTTCCTTCATAATCTTCATCGATTTCTTCTTTAGTAAGATTTCTTACACAAGGGATTTCTCCATATAAATAATCTGCATGAGTAGTTCCGTAGCAAGGAATTCCTCTTCCGGCCTGTGCCCAGCTTGTTGCATAACTTGAATGAGTATGTACAACACCTCCGACATATGGGAATGCCTTATATATTTCTATATGTGTTGCCGTATCGGATGATGGCTTATATTTTCCTTCAATCTTCTCACCTGTAAGTGACATTACAACCATATCATCCGGAGTAAGCTTTTCGTATTCAACACCGCTTGGCTTAATTACGAAAAGTCCCTGTTCTCTGTCAATTCCTGATACATTTCCCCATGTAAATGTAACTAATCCGTACTTTGGAAGAAGCATATTTGCTTCGTACACTTCTTTTTTAAGCTGCTCTAACATAATTCTCTCCTTTTATTCAGCTAAATTGTCTACAGCTGCTCTTTCGATTGCAAGTCCTTTAGTATATCTTTCGATATATTCTTCAAATCCCTTTACTGCTTCAGGATCCGGATCTACCTTTTCTCCTTCTGCACCTGCAAATACGGCTCTTTCTAAGAATTCCGGAAGCTTCTCATTTTCGTTTTTATTAACAAGATATGATGCAAGAAGAGCAATACCCCATGCGCCTCCTTCTCCTGCTGTCTCCATTACATAAACAGGAGCATCCATTGCTGCTGCAAGGATAGACTGTCCTACACCTTTTGTCTTGAATAATCCGCCATGTCCGTAGATCTTATCAACCTTTGCTTTTTCTTCCTTAAGAAGAATATCCATTCCTGTCTTAACTACAGAAAGAGAAGACATTATGTGTGTTCTCATAAAGTTAGCAAGATTAAAGTTAGAATTAGCTGTTCTGACAAATAACGGACGTCCTGACTCCATTGCTGTAATATGCTCACCT
Source organism: Lachnospiraceae bacterium (assembly GCA_004552595.1). Lineage (GTDB taxonomy): Bacteria > Bacillota > Clostridia > Lachnospirales > Lachnospiraceae > UBA2868. The sequence continues at coordinate 24,951 of SFNX01000004.1, forward strand.
GATAAGTAATTGTATGCAAGAAGTCCTCCGCAATCCTTGTCTGCTTCCATAGCCTTGTTGAAAAGCTTTACATATACATCACCCATGTCTACATTTGCGCCAACAAGGTCTGCAAATTCCTTAAGGAGTGATACCCATGCATTAATATCTGATGTACAGTTGTTACAGTGTGCCATTGCAACAGGGAATCCGTCAGGTGTAGTAACCATATCGATTTCATCATATGGCTTTGATAAGTCTTTTTCGAGTACAAGCATTCCAAATGCTGATGTTCCGGCTGAAACATTACCTGTTCTTGCAGCTACTGAGTTAGTTGCAACCATACCTGTTCCCGCATCGCCTTCCGGAGGACAGAGCGGTATACCTGCTGAAAGCTTTCCTGATGCATCAAGAAGCTTTGCTCCTGCTTCTGTAAGAGTTCCGGCACTTGCTCCTGCTGAAACTACGCTTGGAAGAAGGTCCTCTAACTTCCAAGGCATTCCCTTCTTAGCAACTACCTCATCAAATTTAGCAATCATTCCCTTATCAAACTGTCCACTAGCCATTTCTATTGGGAACATTCCTGATGCCTCTCCGACACCAAGTACCTTTTCGCCTGTTAACTGCCAGTGAATGTATCCTGCAAGGGTTGTAAAGTGTGCAACATCCTTAACATGTTCTTCACCGTTAAGTACTGCCTGATAAAGATGTGCAATGCTCCATCTTTGAGGAATATGGAAATTGAAAAGCTTTGTAAGCTCTTCTGATGCTTCTGCTGTTATTGTATTTCTCCATGTTCTGAATGGAACTAATAATTTTCCGTCTTTGTCAAATGCAAGATAACCATGCATCATTGCTGAAAAGCCGAGTGCCTTAAGGTTAGTAATTTCTGCGCCATACTTTTCCTTAACATCTTTACAAAGTGAAGCATAACAATCCTGCATTCCGTTATGAATCTTGTCCATGCTGTATGTCCAGATTCCATCAACGTAATCATTCTCCCAGTCATGTGCACCCTGTGCTATTGGCTCATTATTTTCTCCGATAAGAACTGCTTTAATTCTTGTAGAACCGAATTCAATTCCTAAAATCGCATTTCCGCTTTCAATAAGATTTTTGATGTCCATATTATTCTCCTTTGTTAGCTAATTATAAACCAAGTCTGAATGCCATTTCGTTCCAGCGTAACTCATTCTTGAAGTCACGGATGTTAGTATTTTCGTCAATAACCACTGCTTCAACACCCATAGCTGCAGCCCAGTCAACCATCTGCTCAACAGTTAAATCATATGTGAAAGCAGTATGATGAGCTCCGCCTGCTAAAATCCATGCTTCTGCACCAACCTTAAGATTTGGCTTTGGAGTCCAGAAGTTAATACCTACAGGAAGCTTTGGAAGAGGCTTTTCAACCTTCTTACATTCAACAGCATTAATAATAAGTCTGAATCTGTGTCCTAAGTCAACTAGTGAACATGCAATACCTGAGCCTTCCTTTGACTGGAATACAATACGTGCAGGATCTTCTCTGTTACCCATAGAAAGAGGCTGAACCTTAATTACAGGCTTTCCTTCTGCAATTGCAGGTGATACCTCAAGCATGTGAGCCTGAATAATTCCCTCTTTTCCCGGAACAAGATTGTATGTATAGTCTTCCATAAATGAAGAACCCTTTGCATCCTTCATTCCGGCAGTCATAATCTTAATTAATCTGTCCATTGCTGCTGTCTTCCAGTCGCCTTCGCCACCGAATCCATAGCCTTTTTCCATAAGTCTTTGTACTGCAAGTCCCGGAAGCTGTTTTAATCCGCCAAGCATTCCGAAGTGAGTAACAAATGCCTGATAATTGCCGTCTTTAAGGAACTTCTCCATTCCGATTTCTTCTCTTGCCTGAACTGAAACATGACGTCTGAATTCATCGGCATCTCTTCCTTCAAGTGCAATATCATATTTACTGTAATATTCTTCAACGAGAGCATCAACATCACTGTTTGAAACTGCATCTACATATTCAACAAGATCGTTTACATTGTAGTGGTCAATTTCCCAGCCGAATTTGATCTGTGCCTCAACTTTATCTCCTTCTGTAACAGCAACATTGTTCATATTGTCACCAAAACGGCAAACTCTTATATGAGAAGACTCAACTACACCGATTGCAGTTCTCATCCAGCTTGCTAATGCTTTAGCAACATCTTCGCTGTCCCAGTGTCCAACGATTATTTTTCTTTCGATACCCATTCTTGTAACGATGTGACCATATTCTCTGTCACCGTGTGCAGACTGATTCTCATTCATGAAATCCATATCCATTGTGTCATATGGAATTTCTTCATTAAACTGTGTATGAAGATGGCAAAATGGTTTTCTATATTCCTGATGTCCGATTATCCACATTTTTGCCGGTGAAAATGTATGCATCCATGTAATAACGCCGGCACACTCTTCATCATTATTCGCATCATTAAATGTCTGTCTGATTGATGCCTGTGAAATTAATGTAGGCTTTAATACTATTTCAAATGGTAAAATACCTTTTTTGTTAAGCCCTTCAACTATTTTTGCCGAATGTTCAGCAACCTTTCTTAAACACTCATCTCCATACAGATCCTGAGATCCTGTACAAAACCAAAATTTGTAATTCTTATTCTGTCCCATATTTTCCTCCTGTTTAAATTTTAAATTTGTATATTATTAAATTACTATGTATTCCGGTTTAGTTGTCAGTTAAATCCTTTACAGAGTCTCTCTCTACAATATGTACAGAAAACTCATACGTCGCATCAAAACGTCCGTTTTTAATAAGCTCTAATAAGTTATTGGCGGCCTTTACCGCAATTTCTTCAGTAGGATATGCAACTGACGTAATCTGAACGGTACCATTTGTAGAAAGAACTGTGTCATCTATTCCTACAATTGAAATATCGTCCGGTATTTTCAATCCCATTTTGTTGAATTCATTAATAAGCTTATAGGCAGACTCATCATTATAAAGTACCAGAGCTGTTCTCGTACTTAGTCTTTTTCTTATTCTCTCAGCAAGCTGTCTGACATTCTCTTCATTTTCTATATCTACCGTGTCAAACCATAATAGATCATTTCCGGTAACACGAAGAGATGCTTCATTCATTGCTTCAAGAAATCCAAAGTATCTTCTTGAACCCTGGCTGTCGTCTAATTTGAATACACCGCCTATTCTTTTATGACCTTTGCCAATAACGTACTGAGTGGCTATTTTACCTGCCATTATATCGTCCATTGACACATGCGGTGCATCAAGTGCCTCATAATATGTATTCATAAACAATACGGGAACATGTTTCTTTCTAAGCTTTTCGTAATACTTTAAATTTGGATTTGGAAGAGAACTCTTTGTAGGTTCTGCAATTACACCCGCTATATCGTCCTTTGCCACTATTCCTTCAAGTATTGACTTCTCTCGACTTATTCTGTTGTAGGTAAATGATATTTGAACAGTATATCCTGCATTTGATAATACTCTCTCAACATGCTGAATCATCTGAGGGAAAATATATGCGTCAACATATGTAGTGATAACCGCAATGTTTTTTCTATTTACTTTATCTGTAATGTTGTTGTCTGATATGTAGGTGCCGCTACCCTGAATTCTTGTGACATATCCTTCCTTTTCAAGAACTGCTATTGCATGTCTGATAGTCTGTCTTGATAATGAAAACTTTACTGATAATTCATTTTCAGAATCTAAACGGTCTCCCGGCTTTAAATTTCCTTTTTCAAGCTCTTTTTTTACCCAGTCAACAACTGCCATATATCTTGGTTGAGTCATTATACTTTCCTTAATCATTACATATTTGATATTTGTTTAATTACATCTCTATCTAATATGTACTAATCCTATTTTAGTGTTAAATACAAGTTGTATTGATTTGTATGCATACATTTGTATTTTCTTGAAAAAAACACCCGGCATAATCAAATACCGGGTGTTAAGTTTTAAATAACTATCCTTTCTTTCTCTTCGAAAGAACGTCCATTGTTACGGCACCAAGAAGTACTGCACCCTTAACGATTTTCTGAATATCTGTTGTAAGTCCGCAAAGTGACATACCGTTATTAAGAATACCCATAACAAACGCACCTACTACAGCACCAAGAATTGTTCCTGCACCACCGGCAACTGCTGCGCCACCAATGTAACATGAAGCAATAGCATCCATTTCGAAACCGTCACCGGCCTTAGGAGTTGCTGATGCATTTCTTGCTGCAAGTACGATACCTGCGATTGCTGAAAGAACACCCATGTTAACGTATACCCAGAAGAATACTTTATTTGTATTGATACCTGAAAGCTGAGCAGCCTTTCTGTTACCACCAAGCGCATAAATCTGACGACCTGCTACTGTCTGGCTTGTAATAAATGCATATATTGCTACAAGAATCGCCATTAATAAAAGTACGAATGGAAGTCCGTTCCAGCATGCAAGCTTGTAGAAGAAGAACCAGATGATAAATAAAAGTACTGCATCCTTTAATACAATCTGCCATGTCGGATTAAGAGCAAATCCGTATTTCTTCTTTGTCTTGATTGATTTAAGTTCAGATAAAATAACAGCAATTGTTGCGATGATTGCAACGATAATACTTACTAAATCAATTCCTCCGACTTTCATTGTAGGAAGGAATCCTGCTCCGACAAATACGAAATTATCAGGAAGAGGACCTTTTGTCTGTGCCTGAAGGAGTGTATATGTAAGACCACGTCCCATAAGCATTGTTGCAAGAGTAACAACGAAAGGTGGAATTCCTAAGTATGCGATAAATGCACCTGCAAATACACCTGTTGCAAGACCAATAAGAAGTGCTATTAATATAGCAACCCACATATTCATCTTGTAGTCTACTAAAATGATACCTGCTGCTGCACCTGTTACAGCAACTACAGAACCAACACCAAGGTCGATGTTTCCTGTTAATACGCAAAGAAGCATACCAACCGCAAGAATAACTACATAACCGTTCTGCATAACAAGGTTATTAATGTTAGCCGGTGATGTATTTGCACCACCTGTAAGTATTGCGAATATTAAATAGATTGCGACAAGAGCAAGGAACATACCGTACTGCTTCATGTCAAGATTTGCTATTTTTTTCTTTTCCATGATTAATTCTCTCCTTTTCTGTTATGAGCCATAATGTGCTGCATAATACGTTCCTGAGTAATCTCTTCACCTGAAAGCTCGCCGGCAATTTCACCTTCATTAATTACATATGCTCTGTCACATGTACCAATGATTTCCGGCATTTCCGATGAAATAACAATTACTGCTTTTCCAGCCTTGGCAAGATCGTTGATTACACAATAAATCTCATATTTAGCACCTACGTCAATACCTCGTGTAGGTTCATCGAGAATAAGTACGTCTGGCTGTGTAAGCATCCATTTTGCAAGTACGACTTTCTGCTGGTTACCACCTGAGAGTGATCCGACTACCTGCTCGATAGAAGTTGCTTTAACATTAATTTTCTCTTTATATTCCTGGGCTGCAAGTATTTCTTCGCTTCCTTTTATTACACCTTTATTAGAGAAATACTGAGGTCTTGCTGCAAGAACCATATTTTCTTTTATGTCACCGATAAGTACGAGTCCGTTACCTTTTCTGTCTTCAGACACATATGCAAGCTTACTTTCAATTGCATCCTTAACAGTAGGCATTTTTACTTCTTTACCGTGAATAAATACCTGTCCTGAAATCTTCTGTCCATAGCTATGACCAAATATAGACATTGCAAGCTCTGTACGTCCGGCACCCATAAGTCCGGCAAGTCCTACAACTTCTCCGGCTCTTACTTTAAAGTTAATATTCTTAAGCACCTGGCGGTTTGCATCATCCGGATGATATACGTTCCAATCCTTTACTTCAAAGATCGTTTCTCCTATTTCAACGCCTTCTCTCTTTGGATATCTGTTTGTAAGTTCACGTCCAACCATTCCCTTAATTACACGGTCTTCAGTAAATTCATCGACACCCTTATAGATTGTTTCGATTGTTTTACCATCTCGTATTATTGTTACAGCATCGGCAACATATTCAATTTCGTTAAGCTTATGAGAAATGATGATACATGTAATACCCTGTGCCTTAAGCTCAAGCATGATATCAAGAAGGTTCTTACTCTCTTCATCATTAAGTGATGCAGTCGGCTCATCAAGAATAAGTAATTCAACCTTTTTAGCCATTGCCTTAGCAATTTCGATAAGCTGCTGCTTTCCAACACCAAGACTTGATACCGGAACATTTACATCTTCATGTTCAAGACCAACTTTTGAAAGCATTTCTGTTGCTCTCTGTCTTGTCTTTGTCCAGTCAATTACTCCCTTTGTAATGAGCTGCTCATTTCCTAAGAATACATTCTCTGCTACAGATAAAAGCGGACTTAATGCAAGCTCCTGGTGAATAATTACTATTCCTTTTCCTTCACTATCCTTCAGATTATGAAACGCACATGTTTCACCCTTGTACACTACATCACCATCAAATGTTCCATGAGGATAGACTCCTGAGAGGACATTCATAAGTGTAGATTTACCTGCACCGTTTTCTCCGCAAAGAGCATGAATTTCACCCTTCTTAACCTTCAGATTAACATCGTCAAGTGCCTTAACCCCAGAGAAAGCCTTGGTAATGTGGTTCATTTCCAAGATGTAGTCTGACATATATTGTCTCCTTCTCTAATAATATAAATCGGGCGGCAGCTAAATGCCGCCGCCCTTATAAACAATTTATTGTTAATTATTTATAAATCAATCCTTAAGCTGATCTTCTGTATAGTATCCTGTGTCGATGAGGATTTCCTTGTAGTTGTTCTTATCTACAGGCTGTGGAGTACAGAGGTATGAAGGAACAACCATAACACCATTGTTGTACTGCTCTGTATCGTTGATTTCCGGCTCTGCACCTTCAAGAACTGCCTGAACCATTGTTACACACTTAGCTGCAAGGAGTCTTGTATCCTTAGCGATTGACATTGTCTGCTTGCCTGAGATAATGTGCTTTGTAGCCATAAGCTCTGCATCCTGACCTGTAATAAGTGGCCAGTTAGCATCTGTATATCCGGCACCTTCTAAAGCTGCCATACAACCATATGCAAGTCCATCGTAAGCTGTAGCACAGATGTTAAGGTCTTCGTCAGCGTAGTAACGTGTAAGAAGGTCTTCACATCTCTTCATTGCTGTCTGCTGATCCCATCTAAGAGTATTGTTTGATTCGAAGTCGATCTGACCTGACTTACAAACAAGAGCGCCGTTATCAAGGTATGGCTGAATCTGCTCCATAAGTCCTGCGTAAAGCATGTGAGCATTGTTATCATCAGGTGAACCCATGAAAAGCTCGATTGTCTTTGGAGCTGCAGGATCAAGACCTGCATTATCAACGATGTACTTACCGATTGCTGTACCAACACCCTTGTTATCGAATGTAGCGTAGTAAGAAACAGCATCTGTATCCATAAGAAGTCTGTCATATGCGATAACAGGGATTCCTGCTTCCTTAGCCTGCTTTTCAACATTTACAAGAGCTGATGAGTCGATTGAAGCGATAACTAAGCAGTTACATCCTGATGCGATCATGTTCTCAATCTGTGAAACCTGAGCCTGTACATCATCTTCTGCATACTGAAGATCTACTGTATAGCCGAGCTCTTCGAGCTGTGACTTCATGTTAGAACCATCATTAATCCATCTCTCTGAAGACTGTGTAGGCATTGCTACACCAACTTTCTTACCACCCTTAGCTTTTCCTGCGCCACCGCAGCCAACTAAGAGAGTTGCAACCATTGCTACACTAAGAAGTGCACATAAAATTTTCTTTCCCATTGTAATCCTCCATTTGTTATGTACAATTTGTACATTTTTTTACCTCTCCGCACACGTATTATGTACGATATGCTCTTATTGTATACGAATGGTGTACATATGTCAAATAGAAATTATACAATTTGTACACTTTTTTAGCAATATTTGTATATGTACAATTTATAAAATATTGTATTTCCAATATCTTAAACGTTTTCGAATAAAATAAAAAAAAGGAAGGGCAAATAATTTTGCCCTTCTTGTACACGTTACTATGTGATAATTATAATGGTTTTGCCCCTGCTTTTTCCTGTGCTTTTTCAAGAGCCTGCTTGAAGAAACCTTTCTTTTTCTTTGGTACATTGTTTGCAATACTTCCGTGAATTCCTTTAACTCCCGTTAAATAAATTCCACTTACTGTTGCTTTTACTTCTTTTTTAACAGGTACCTGATCGAAAATCCTCTCGTCACATACAAGAGTTACAATCTGTGGACCTGCTTTTGCTTTTACGATAGGCAGCTTAGACCCTCTTAAATACTTTGGAGTCTGGTCTATTACTGCCTGTGGAAGTCCGGATTCTTTAATCTTTACACGTTTTTTGTCAATAATAAGCATTGAAACGGTCTGCTTCATAGCATCAATCTGAGCCTGCTGATCTGCCTGCTTAGCCTGAGCTTTTTTTCCGAGAAAATACAGTGCCACAATAGCTGCAAGTAAAACTACCGTAATAACTATCAGCACAATGGTTAGTGTTGATGGTGCAAGTATAACTGCCATTTATTTTGCCTCCTTATATTAAATATCACAATTATTAACTGTTCTTGGGAACGGAAGAACGTCACGAATATTGCTCATACCGGTCAAGTACATTACACATCTTTCAAATCCAAGTCCAAATCCTGCATGTCTTGCTGAACCATATTTACGAAGATCTAAATAGAAGTCATAATCTTCTTTATTAAGTCCCATTTCTTCCATTCTCTTAACAAGCTTATTATAATCGTCCTCTCTTTGAGAACCGCCAATAATTTCTCCAATTCCCGGAACAAGACAGTCCATTGCAGCAACAGTTTTTCCATCTTCATTAAGCTTCATGTAAAATGCTTTAATCTCCTTTGGATAATCTGTTACAAATACAGGACGTTTAAATTCTTCTTCTGTTAAAAATCTTTCATGCTCAGTCTGTAAATCACATCCCCAGCTTACCTTGTAATCGAATTTATCATTGTTCTTTTCTAATATTTTAATCGCATCTGTATATGTACAACGTGCAAAATCAGAAGTCATAACATGATTAAGTCTTTCAAGAAGCCCTTTATCGACAAATGAATTGAAGAAGTTCATCTCCTCCTTAGCATTATCGAGAACATATTTGATTATGTATTTAATCATTGCCTCAGCAACATCCATATCATCTTCAAGATCTGCAAAAGCCATCTCAGGCTCAATCATCCAGAACTCTGCTGCATGACGTGTTGTATTTGAGTTTTCTGCCCTGAATGTTGGTCCGAATGTATATATGTTCTTAAATGCCATTGCAAAAGTTTCACCGTTAAGCTGTCCTGATACAGTAAGATTAGTAGGCTTATTAAAGAAATCTTTTGAATAATCAACTGCTCCATCCTCAGTAACCGGCATATCTGCTAATGGAAGTGTAGTTACCTGGAACATTTCTCCGGCACCTTCACAGTCACTTCCTGTGATAATTGGAGTATGTACATACACAAAATCTCTCTGCTGGAAAAATTCATGAATAGCCATTGCAATTAATGAACGTACCCTGAATGTAGCCTGGAATGTATTTGTTCTTGGGCGAAGGTGGGTTATTGTTCTTAAGTATTCCATTGAATGACGTTTCTTCTGAAGTGGATAATCAGGTGTTGATTCACCTTCAATCACAATTTCATCAGCCTGGATTTCAAAAGGCTGTTTAGCCTCTGGCGTAGGAACAAGCTGACCTTTTACAATAAGTGCGGCACCAACATTTAATTTGGATATTTTCTCGAAATTGTCAAGCTTATCAGAATAAACAATTTGGAGAGGCTCAAAAAATGTTCCGTCATTTAACACAATAAATCCGAAAGTCTTAGAGTCTCTGATACTTCTTACCCATCCGCCTACAGAAATCTGCGTATTAAGGTATTTTTCTTTTTGCTTGAATAATTCTCTTACAGATACTAATTTTTCCATAATAATTACCTCTTGTTTTATATTTACCGTAAAACGGTATATTACATATTTACTATTCTCTCACTGCATAAATTATTTCTTGCCGCAAGGATTTTATCTATTGCAGCTGATAGGTCGAGAGTTTCCTGCGTACCTTCATTCATATTCTTTAATGATACCTTGTTTTCAGCAATCTCATCTTCGCCTAATAAAATACAGAAAGGAATTGAAAGCTTATTTCCATATGTAAGCTTTTTCTTAAACTTTCCATCTTCTAAGTATATCTGCGTACTGATATTGCTGTTTCTAAGCTTTGAAGCTGTTTCAACTGCTACAGAAACATCTTCGGTAAACGGAATAACAAGTACTTCTACAGGATTTTCGAATGTTCTGTTAAGAAATTCATTTTCTGAAAGAACATGGAATAATCTTGTGAGACCTATTGAAATTCCAACACCCGGAAGAGATTTCTTAGTATAATATTCCGCAAGATTATCATATCTTCCGCCACTGCATACACTTCCGTATTCCGGGTGATCTTTTATGAATGTCTCATAAACCGTTCCCGTATAATAATCAAGACCTCTTGCAATTGTTAAATCAATCTTAAAATAATCTTTTGGAACGCCAAATTTTTCTATATAGTCAGTAACCTGTACTAATTCTTCAATTCCCTTATCAAAAATTTCGTTTCTTCCTTTATATTCGGAAAGCATATTTGCAACTTCTGAATTACTTCCCTTAAATGTAAGTACAGATATAATGGTATCAACTGTGTCTTTATCTACACCGATATCAGCAAGCTCTGACTTAACATTTTCTACACCTATTTTGTCGATTTTGTCAATAATGCGCATTACATCTGTAGCATTATCCTTTAACCCATACATGTCAAAAAGGCCGTTAAGTACTTTTCTGTTGTTAATTCTTATTACGAAATTATCAATTCCAAGACTGTTAAAAATCGAATAAATTATACTTGGTATTTCAGCATCATTTAATATACCTAGTTCTCCGTCACCGATTATATCAATGTCTGCCTGATAAAATTCTCTGAATCGTCCCTTCTGAGCACGCTCTCCTCTGTATACCTTTCCTATCTGGTATCTTCTGAACGGAAAAACAAGATCCGAATAGTTCTTTGCAACATATTTTGCAAGCGGTACAGTTAAATCAAATCTCATTGTGAGATCTGTATCTCCCTTATTGAATCTATAAATCTGCTTTTCAGTTTCTCCGCCTGCCTTTGCCAATAATATTTTAGAGTCCTCCAGTATTGGCGTATCAAGTGGGAAAAATCCGTAATTTGTATATGTTTTCTCAAGAGTATTTCTTATTTTATCGAAAATAACCTGGTCCTTTGGTAACAATTCCATAAAACCGGACAAAGTCCTTGGTGTAATAATCTCACTCATAAATATTCCTCATCTTTCTTTTATTCTACAGGCACAAGCCATGGATTCTCTTTCGTTAAATCTGTCGGATCCCAGTCTCTGAAAGAAGACTTAGTATCGAGCTTTATTGGCTCAGGAGTTCCAAGCGGATCAGTGCTTGCATTCCCCGAATACACTTCAACCTCTGTTCCTCTCTTACAGTTATCAAATATCCATTTTGCATCTGCAACTGCAAGTCTTATACACCCAAGTGAAGCAGGCTTTCCAAGCTTATTATAATCCTGCCATTCAAGCGAATTTTTCTTAGTCTTATAATACGGAACCGAATGGAACATTATCGACTTATTAAATCTTACCGCATATCTTCCGTAGGTATTATCTACCATAAGTCTCCAATCATAGTAATCCGATGTCTTATAGCCTTTGCCTTCAGGAGTCTCATGTCCTTCTCTTCCGATTGAACAAACCATTGCCTTATACGGCGTTAATTTTCCATTCTCTTCCTTAATATAGATTGTAACAGTGCAGGTTGTTTTATTGACTTTAATATAATAGTCATAATCCTTTGTAGGCTTTTTTCTACTTCCCTGCCATTTAGGATAAACCTTCACACTATCCTCTGCCTCAGCTTCCTTATCTTCCTCAAAAACCTGCTCAGGCTCAGTAAAGAATACTTCATCATCATAATCACTTGATGGAATAACTGCCTGTCCATTCGCAGTATTTAAATCAGATATTGCTGTTCCTGCCGGATTAAGGATACCGGTTATATCAGTTCCTGCCGGATTAATATTACCGGTGATATCTGCTTCTAACGCACTAACATCTGTAATAACACTAAAACATATAATTATCGCAACTAATGGTGCAAATAATTTTTTTACTATATTATTTATAAAATTCATTTTATTTTCCCGTAGCCTGTATTTTCATTTTTATATTGCAGTCTGCAAGATATTCACAATTTGCATCAATTGAATAGTCAACATTTACACTTATTTCATCTTCTAATTCTTCAACGGAAATATTTGATGCATCAAGTCCAATTACAATACTTCCAAACGGCGTATTATAATTTGTAACATTTTTTTTGTTTTCTTCAAAAACCATGGAAGTGTTAATTGCTCCACTCTTTGTGAGCTGGAAAAAAGAATCGCCAAATTTAATAGTATTCTTTGTAGTTCCGCTTATTCCTTCCATTATCTCATCATATATCACGTAATGCTTATTATTCTTTTTGTAGTAATTACCTCTTGTAATAAGCTCAATTGGCTCATCATTTGAACGGTCATTAAACTGCATTCCCGTAATATTTAAAATAACATCTTTTGTCATAAATAATCCTTAATTCAATATTAAATACAGTAAAATACAATTACATATTATATATTTTGTATATCTCTTGCGTATATTCACCTTTATTTGAATACACGATAAGAGGGCTTAGCACCTTAAGTCTTGATCTTGCGCCTTTTATTGCTTCTATCAATACCATGTTTGGCTCTTTGTCAACATACGGATGAACCATTCTCATTGTCTTTGGTTCTAAATTATATTTTCTAAACGTCTCAAATATTTCTACAAGACGAAACGGTCTGTGTACCATGTAAAAACGACCGCTTACCTTTAAAAGCTTAGCCCCTTCTTTAATTACATCATCAAGGGTACACAATATTTCGTGCCTTGCAATAGCCTTTTCATTGTCCTCATTACCCTCTCCCGCCGATTCAATCATATACGGTGGATTTGAAGTAATAACGTCAAAGCTCTCTCTTTTGAAAAATTTAAGTGAATCTTTAATGTCACCGTTTACTATTTCAATACGATTTTCAAGACCGTTAAGCGTCACCGACCTATTTGCCATATCAGCACTTTCCTGTTGAATTTCAAGACCTGTAAAATGACGCCCCCTGGTTTTTGCACTTAAAAGTATCGGAATAATTCCTGTTCCTGTACCGATATCAAGTACTATTTCATCTTTCTTAACCTTGGAAAAGTCAGAAAGCAAAACAGCATCTATTCCAAAACAAAACTTTTCTTTGTTCTGAATAATTTTAAGGCCGTCTCTTTGTAAATCATCTATTCTCTCACCGTCTTTTATTAATCCGGCCTCCATATAAGAACTAATCAAGTTTTGTTCCCTCATCTTGTTTTTCTAAAAGTTTAAGCTGCTCCATTTCTTCTTTCGAAAGCTTCTGATTATCTTTTCTGTGACGAGATTTGAATTTAAGGCGATCGACATGGTATTCTCTTATTTCTTTCTCGTCACCTTCTTCTATTACAACCTTAACGAGCTGTCTTAACACGTTTACTCCGCTGACTTCTCCTTTAAATCCATCATCCGTAGTTACCCTGTCACCTACACATGGCAGCTTTTTGTTTAATTCCTCATATGTTTCTTCTTCATTTTTAAGACAACACATAAGTCTTCCGCAAATTCCCGATATTTTTGTCGGATTCAATGAAAGAGACTGTTCCTTTGCCATCTTAATCGATACAGGCACAAAATCCGAAAGATAGCTGTGACAGCAAAGAGCACGTCCACATACTCCGATTCCACCAAGTATTTTTGTCTCATCTCTCACACCGATCTGTCTTAATTCGATTCGTGTTCTGAAAACAGATGCAAGATCTTTAACAAGTTCTCTGAAATCAACTCGTCCGTCTGCTGTAAAATAGAACAACACCTTGTTATTGTCAAATGTATATTCTGCATCAATAAGCTTCATTTCAAGGTTGTGTTTTATCACCTTTTCATGACAGATTTTTAATGCTTCTTTTTCCTTATCTCTGTTCTTCTTATTAGTCTCAGCATCAGCATCTGTCGCTTTTCTTATTATAGGCTTAAGAGGCTGAATTACCTTCTCGTCTTCGATTTCTCTGTTAGGAAGAATAACAGTACCGTATTCAACTCCTCTTGCCGTTTCGACAATTACATGATCTCCTTTTTTGAACTGAGTATCTTTTGGGCTGAAATAATATATTTTTCCGGCCGTTCTGAACCTAACACCAATTACTGTTGTCATTTACTTATCTCCTGTATATTAATTAATAGAAGCTCCATAGTTGCTTCATAGTTTATAAACGATCTTATTTTTCCTCTGGCATCTTCTATTTCATGAAATATCTTATCAAGTGCGTCGAATCTGAAAAATCCTGCCTGAATAGCTATTTCTGTTTTGTGATTTCTAAAAATCAATCCTTCAATATCATCAGTTGCCTTATACAATAGAATGTCTCTGTACCAAAGCATAAAAATATCAAATACATCCTCAGGACCATATTTTGATTTGGTTTTTGTTTTTTTCTTTTTATCTCTTCCTGTCAAAATACAAATAGTATCAACAGCTTCTAATATCCGTCTGTAACCTGTCCTTGGAATATCTATCAGAATATCTGTAATACTGTCCTGGAAATTGATAAATTCATCATCATCAAGCAAAAGCTTTGCTCTTCCGACATTACCGCCTGCAATTGCAGTAATAATATCTATACTGTCTTCTGAAACGCCACCCTTTTCACGAAGAAACTGCTTTATGATATTATCTTTAACCGGCCTCATATTTAATATGATACATCTCGAAATTATTGTAGGAAGAAGCCTTTCAACGTTAGTTGTAGTAAGAAGAAGCACTGCATACTTAGGTGGTTCTTCAAGCGTTTTAAGAATTGCATTTTGTGCCTGCACATTCATCTTGTCGGCATCTTCAATAATGTATACTTTATGATGTCCGTTATAAGGTCTGTCATACATCGAATCAATAATCTGGCTTCTTATTTCATCAATACGGATAATGTCTGCCTTTTTTTCAGTATCTCTTATAAGCTTAATAAAATCCGGATTGCATTTATTTGTAATCTTTGTACAGCTTTTGCATTTCATGCACGGCTTTTCATCTTCACCTTCACACATTACAGACATTGCAAATGTTTCAGCAAGCATTGATTTTCCGGTGCTTTTTTCACCGTTAATAATGTAGGCATGACTTACCGTATTATTTTTAACAGCGTTTATGAAATGCTCTTTTATATGCTGTTGTCCGATGATATCTGAATATTTCATATTTTATGTAAAAATATCAAGAAGAAGTCCTCTTATTTCATCGACCTTTTGTAAAATCGTAATATTATCCTTTTCTTCTTTAATCAGCTCTGCTGCAAGCTCATCCAAATTTTTATCTATAAGGCGAATTATGCCATATACGCGGTGACGTCCTCTTCTGTCAAGAAAATTCTCTCTTGAAAACTTATGCGACCTGTTAACTACTTCATTGAGAAAGTCTTTGATTAGTGCTCTGTACCTTTTCATATCCTTAACGTCTGTATGCTTGGAAATTTTCTTTCCCTGCATAGTGATATCCTGGAATAAAAGATTCAGTCTCTCCTTTAACCCTTCCTCATCAATTTTACTGATTAATGTGAATTTAAAAGCTTCGTCTGCTGCTTCAACGGGAGCTTTAACTTCATTAACCTGATTTATCTGCGTAGCGGATGTTATTTTCATTCCATCCATAAAATCACCTGTTCTTTCTAATGTATTCCTTCACTTCATTAATACAAGATGACAAATCTACATTCTCAAAGCGTTTATCAATACCTGCGTCTTTGATTTTATCTTCCGAAAAGTCCTCACTGTCAGCAAGATATCTTCTACACAGCTCCTTAAATCGTCTGTTCTCCGGTTTCTTTTCACGGTTAAGCGCCCTCTGAAGCCTCAGCCCGTCTTCAACCTCAATATATATCGGAACAACCTTGTCACTTCCAAAGTAATCCCTCGTATCGATAAACGATTTTAATACACCGATAATAACGTAATTATTATTCGAAAGATCAATACTACTATCCTTAACAGTAAAATATCTCCACACTCCGTGCATTGTGTTATATGATCTTTCTTCTATGATAAGCCCTGATTTTTTAATGTCCTCATACTCTTTTTCGCTGACAAAATGATACGATTTTCCATCAGTCTCACCGTCACGTATAGGTCTTGTTGTATACAGAATAATATCTTTAAGACCAAGCGTCTCATCTTCCAGTATGTTTTTATAAATCGTATCCTTGCCGGTTGAACTTTTACCAAGAATATAAAAAATCTTTCCCATTTTTAACTTAAATCCACTTCACATCCAAATTAAGATTAACTACTCTTTCTATTTCTTTGATTCTGTCTTCTTCAACTATCTCTCCTTCAGCTATTATTGGTATTCCCGGAGGATAGGCAAAAACAGAAAATGGTGACTTTTCTCCAACCAGTTTTCTAATCTGCTTAATATGTTCTGCGTTTTTATAATGGTTGTCTGTGTCTTTTTTATTAGAATTTATTATATCTAAAGCTAAGCTGTCGTCTTCGCTTAATAACTTATCAATTTCATATAAGGCATTTTTAAGCCTGTTCATACCTTCATCAGTATCAAAGACAGTAGTCATAAGCAAAACATATTCACCTGCTGCCATCTCAGGTTCAAGGAAATATCTGTTTCGCAATATGTTAAATAATTCTTTGCCTGTGATTTTATTTGTAGCTGATAAAATTATTTTGCTGTCATCAAAATCAAATGCGCCTTCTTTAATTAATACTTCTTTGTTTAAAATTTTCAGGTTTTTAAGATTTTGAACCTCATTAACAAATCCATCTCTTCTGATGCGGTATTCACCATATAATTGCTGTCCGTATTTTTCCATTACATAAACAGCGTAATCAATGCTTCCCATTAATATATAAGATGGTGAGCTTGTCTGATATATCTTTAAATATTTTCGAATACTGTTTTTATCGGAAATATCCGTATTTATATGAATAAGCGCTGTCTGTGTCAGTGCAGGAAGCGTTTTATGTACTGAATTAATAACTATGTCAGCTCCAAACTTAACTGCGCTTCTTTCTTCAAGGAAAAACATTGCCCCGTGTGCTTCATCTACAATTAACGGAATGTTATATTTATGTGCAATTTCTGAAATACTTTTTACATCCGATATTACTCCGTCATATGTCGGAGAAGTAATTACAACAGCTTTTGCATCCTTATTAT
>SFNX01000036.1 GCA_004552595.1 Lachnospiraceae bacterium
ACACTGACAGGTAAAATCACCATAGCAATGGCCACTAAAACGGCTGCAAGCTTAATTACAAATCTCTTCATTACCTAAAATCACTACTTATTCTTAATAAATAACACTTTCATCCCGGCACATGATGAATGAAAGGCTTCCCACTTTATCTACTAGAATTTAATATAAATAAACTCAGCTCCGGCTCCTACATGCGCCCTTAGCACAATAATCATCACACCAATCGCAACATATAATACATATCTAAATACTAAAGGAAGCCTTCCAAATTCAGTAATTACATCGCTTCCCTTAGCACTTAATCTCTCACTATACACATCATACGCAATCGTCAGTCCGATAATCAGAACAGTAAATACAATAGATAAGACACTTAAAAATCCCATCTGTAAAAGCTGTCCGTAGAAATTATCACCGATAAACATATTCATCATGATATACTTTGCATCGCTTAGCGAATTTGCCCTAAAGAACATCCACGCAAAGCTTACAAGTAAGAAAGTCACGAAAATCCTTACTGCTCTTATAGCCCTGCCTCTTCCAAAACCACTTATCTTATCAACGAAAGGCTTAATTAAATCCGCAACACACTGATAAATTCCATGCAAAAGCCCCCACACAATAAATGTAAAGCTTGCCCCATGCCATAGTCCGCTCACGAAAAACGTAATCATAAGGTTTACGTATTTACGTGTCTTTTTACATCTGCTGCCGCCAAGCGGAATATACACATAATCCTTAAGCCACATAGATAACGACACATGCCACCTTGCGAAAAACTCCTTAATCCCACACGATAAATACGGCCTTAAAAAGTTCTCACTTAAGCTAAATCCAAGCATCTTACCAAAGCCGCGCGCCATATCCGTATATCCCGAGAAATCTAGATATATTTCATACGTATAAAGCACTATCGCAATAATAAATACAGGTCCCCTGTACGCATAAATATTCCCAAACACATTATCAACATACTGCTTTAATACATTCGCACCGCAAATCTTCTTAACTAATCCAAGCATTACAAGCTTAAGTCCGAATGTAGCCTCCTCATAATTAAATCGCTTTTCCTCATCAATTTTTGGCAAAAACACCCCGGCTCTTTCAATCGGGCCCGATGTAATATTTGCAAAAAAGCCTGCAAATACGAACACCTTGATTATATTCTTCTCAGCCGCTATTTTTCCCTTATATACGTCTGTAATATACGAAATAAGCTCAAATGTGTAGAACGAAATTCCGATTGGAGCAACTAATTTCAATGTATGATCTAAAATCGGTGCGCCAAATTTAACCATCACCTTATCAAATGTATATATTGCAAAGTCAACATATTTAAAGGTGATGAGCGGAATAAGTGTAAGCACAATAATCAGTGCAAAAAGCATCTTGTCCTTTTTCTTTTCAAGCACCCTTGCACCAAAATAAGCGATAATAATTTCTGCAATCAGAACAGGCAGAAACTTAACGCCAAAGCTTAAATAAAATATTAAGTTCGCTAAAGCCAGTAATATGTATCTAAATTTATGCGGTATTCCCCAGTAAATGAAGAATACCGCAAACATAAATACATAAAATGAAACTGAACTAAATGACATTATAATGTCCTCATCTCAATTAACGGGCCGCCCTTGCCTTCAATGTAGTCCTTTGTGATAACGACTCTGCCGATGTTTTTATCCTTAGGAATTTCATACATGATATCGAACATGTACTCTTCAACTATCGACCTTAATGCTCGTGCTCCTGTGTCCTTTTCATAAGCCTTTTCAGCTATTAATTCAAGTGCCTCATCATCAAATTCAAGCTTGACCTCATCAAGTGCAAATAGCTTCTTATACTGCTTGATTAATGCATTCTTAGGCTCCTTTAGTATATTAACAAGCATCTCCTTAGTAAGACCTTCCATTGTATACACGATTGGAAGTCTTCCGATAAATTCAGGAATAAAGCCGTACTTCTTAATGTCCTCTGTCTTGACCTCGGATAAGATGTCCTTTCTCTTATCAAACTGGTCCTTAAGTTCTGCATTAAAACCGATTGAAGTCTGTTTTCTTAATCTTTGCTTAATTATTTCATCAAGCTCAGGGAATGCACCACCGCATATAAATAAAATATTGCTTGTATTTATAGTCTCAAGCGGAACCATTGCATTTTTTGAATTAGAGCCAACAGGCACTTCAATATCCGCACCTTCAAGTAGCTTAAGCATACCCTGTTGTACGCTCTCACCGTTAATATCACGTGTATGGGTATCCTTTTTCTTGGCAAGCTTATCTATTTCATCGATGTAAATAATACCGATTTCAGCCTTTTCAACATCATTGTCTGCTGCCGCTAAAAGCTTTCCTACCACACTTTCTATATCATCACCTATATATCCTGCTTCGGTAAGTGAGGTTGCATCAGCGATAGCAAGCGGAACATCTAACAATTTGGCAAGAGTTTTAACAAGATAAGTCTTACCGCAGCCTGTAGGTCCGATCATGAGCATATTTGACTTTTCGATTTCTATATCAAAAAGATCATCGTCAAACTGTTCCTTCTTCATGCCTTGTGAGGCAACTCTTTTATAGTGATTGTATACGCCTACCGATACAATTCTTTTTGCATGCTCCTGACCTACTACATATTCATCAAGCATTGCTTTAAGCTTATGAGGCTCAGGAATATCCTTAATATTAATAAGTGGTACCCTCTCTTCATCAGGTACGTTCTTTTTCTTCTTAACACGGCTTCTTCCGCCGTTAAGAAGATTCTGGAAATCAGACATATTCAAGAAGCTGATATTTGGTATGCCGTAGTTATTATTCTTAGTATTACTCTTACTATCGGCTTCTTTATCATTGCTCTCTTTGTCTGATTTATCGCCTTCTTCGTTTTCTGCTGCTTCTTTTACTGTTTCATCTGTTTTTGATTTAGCAGTGTCAGATGATGTAACAGGGTTCCCAAAGCTGTTACCTGTTTTGCTTAAATCTGCGGAAAAGAAATCAGGTTTTATGCCTGAACCGAATCCCGGAATATTCATGCTTGATAGCGAATTAACCGTACTCTGCATGCAATCATGACATAAATTCATATTCCCGGGCATATGTATAAGGCTTCCGACATCTTTTGAAGAGCGGTGGCATATACTGCAAAATTCTTCGTTCATAATTCTCCTTATTCAACCGTTACTGACTTTGCAAGATTCTTAGGCTTATCAACGTCTATTCCTCTTGCAACGCTTAAATAATAGCCCATAAGCTGAAGCGGTACTACTGCAAGTGAAGCCATGAAGTGTTCATCCGCCTTAGGAATGTAAGTAACGTAATTAACATTATCTTCAATGTTATAGTGTCCGTATGTGGTAACTGCTAAAAGTACGGCACCTCTTGCCTTAACCTCAGTCATGTTACTTGTAGTCTTCTCATAAAGACCTTCCTGAGTAAGACATGAAATAACAAGTATTCCATCATCAATAAGAGCAATCGGACCATGCTTTAATTCACCTGCGGCATATGCCTCTGAGTGAATGTAGCTTATCTCCTTCATCTTAAGTGAGCCCTCAAGACATATAGCATAATCAAGTCCTCTTCCGATGAAGAATACATCCTTTGAATAAGCAAATTTATTGGCAATCCACTGTATTCTTTCTTTGTTCTCGATAATCTTTTCTATCTTATCAGGAAGTGCCTGAATTTCTTCAATGTAATGCTTATACATTGCATCATCTATTAATCCCTTTACTCTGCCAAGCTCTACAGCAATTGCATAAATTGCAATAAGCTGTGCACTGTATGCCTTTGTCGTTGCAACAGATATTTCAGGTCCTGCAAGAGTATAAAATACATTATCTGCTTCCCTTGCAATTGATGAGCCGACTACATTAACGATTGCAAGTGTGTTAGCGCCAAGCTCCTTAGCTTCAACAACCGCCTTTTTAGTATCCTCTGTCTCACCCGACTGACTGATTGCAATTACAAAGTCTTCATCAGTTAATAACGGCTTTCTGTATCTAAACTCTGATGCAAGTTCTACTCTGACAGGAACTCTGCACAAATCTTCAATAACATACTGTGCAACCATTCCTACATGATATGCAGAACCACATGCCACAATCTCAATCTTCTTAATCTTTTCCATCTCTTCATCGGTAAGTCCGACTTCTGACAGATTGATTTTGCCATCCTTATATACTGAATTAAATGTATCTGCAATAATCTTTGGCTGCTCATGGATTTCCTTCATCATGAAATGCTCATATCCGCCCTTTTCAGCTGCTTCTGCATCCCATGTAATTTCAGTCGTATCCTTTGGAACGATATCACCGTCAAGGTTATAAATATCTATCTTGCCATCGTGCATACGAGCCATTTCAAGATTATCAATATAGTATACGTTTCTTGTATACTTAAGTATTGCAGGGACATCGGATGCGAGGAAGCAATCCGAATCGGCAACACCTAAAATAAGCGGTGAATCCTTTCTTGCAACATATATTTCATCAGGATAGTCCTTAAACATTACTGCTAACGCATAAGTACCACGCACACGAACCATTGTCTTTGCGATAGCATCAATCGGTCCAACCTTATATTTCTTGTAATAATAGTCAACAAGCTTTGTTAAAATTTCAGTATCTGTCTCTGAATAGAGCTCATAGCCCTTTCTAATAAGCTTATCCTTAAGCTCCTGGTAGTTCTCTATAATTCCGTTATGAACAGCAACAACGTTCATGTCATCTGACACATGCGGGTGCGCATTGATTTCTGACGGCTCACCGTGAGTTGCCCATCTTGTATGTCCGATACCGCAATGTCCTTTAACGTCATTACCGTTATTTGTCTTTTCATAAAGATTGATAAGCTTGCCCTTAGCCTTTACGACCTCTGCTTCCTTCTCACCATCTCTTATTGCAATTCCTGCAGAATCATATCCTCTGTATTCAAGCTTTGATAACCCATCAAGAAGAATAGGTGCCGCCTGATTTTTACCTACATATCCAACTATTCCGCACATAATTTGTCTCCTTTGTTTTAATTCTAAGACTTATGTTATTCACCATTCTCAAAAAAGGCCCTGTTAGAAGTACATTTTAAAATCTGTTCCTTAGATAACGTATTATACCTCTTGCCCTTCCTATATCCTAAATATTTATATACACAATTAATCCCGAAAGGGATAATCTCAAATGGTCTTTTATTTTTGCAAAAATACTTAAACGCAGCTATTACATACTTAACACCTTCGGATTCCGAAGAAATGCCTTCAAATGCGTCGGGATTCATCTTCTGTGACACGGCAAGGTCAAAATTTCTTTTGTACTGCTGCATTCCGGTATAATCATGGGTATGATATACCTTTGCCTTTGATGCATATTTAATTGCATACCCGTTTTTAATGAGCTTATTGGCAAACACCATATCCTCATTAAATACTGCCCGATCAATAAATCCGCCAAGACTTTCATATATGTCTCTTTTATACATAGCGCATACATTTGAGCAGAAAAATGCTTTAATTCCAAGCGTTTCAATATCCTTAAGACTCTTAACCATATCTTCATCAGGATAATTGAAGTTTCGTGTAAACTTCTCGGCAAGTGAAGAAGTTTCTCTTGCAAGCTGCCTTGCATATGAAACACCGATTATTGTTTTGCTTACACAATTCTCAACACTGTCATCGTCACTAACGCTGAATCCGTTAAGTAATTCTTTTATCAGTTCACTATCATAAGGCACTGCATCCTGTGTCATAAAAAGTATATAATCACAGTCTTTGCTTATATGTGTAGCTCCCTCTTTCCTTGTCCTGCCATGGTCAAAGTCTTCTTTATTAACATCGATAATTTCAATAAAGTCTTTATTATATGTGTAGCCATGCTTATCAGAAAGCTTAATTATATTACGTCCTTCTTTATCGTCATCACTCTCAACCGTATTCATTACGATTATCTTTTCTACAGGGTGTGACGAAGCTTCCATCATCTTAAAGATCTCTATTAACTTTTGATCAGGCTTATACGCAGGAATTACTACGTTAACATTAGTATGCATTCTTATTAATTAATCCTTTAAATACGGTTAAGAACATTATCTTAATGTCAAATCCTACCGTCCAGTTCTCGATATAATAAAGGTCATAGTTAATTCGCTCTTCAATTGAAGTATCGCCTCTTAATCCGTTGACCTGCGCCCATCCCGTAAGGCCCGGACGAACCTGGTGTTTAATCATGTATCTTGGAATTTCTTCCTTATACTTTTCAACGAATGCGGTCTGCTCAGGACGCGGTCCGATTAATGACATCTGTCCAAACAGAATATTAAAAAACTGCGGTAATTCATCAATACTTGTCTTACGTAAAAATCTTCCGACCTTAGTTACTCTCGGGTCATCTCTTGTAGTCCAGTTTTTATCCTTTAGTTCTTCATCAAGCTCTTCCTTTATGTACATAGTTCTGAATTTATATACATAAAACGGCTTATTATGAAGTCCGACTCTCTCCTGCTTAAATATTAACGGACCCTTACTTGTAGTCTTTACTGCAATTGCTGCTATAAGCATTACAGGTGACGAAATGACAATACCAAGTATCGCCGTTACAATGTCCATAAGTCTCTTTATCGCTGCATTGAATGCATTTGAAAGAGGTATTGCCCTGATATTTATAACAGGAAGCCCCTGAATATCCTCAGTTACCATTCTGCCCGACATAAATTCGGAATAATCCGGGACAAATTTAGTGTGGACTCCTGATTTTTCACAAAGTGCAACAATCCTTTCAAGCTTGCCATACGCTTCAAGAGGAAGTGTAATAACTATTTCATCAAGCTTGTTTTCAGGGAGTATTATTGAGAGATTATCTATTCTTCCTAAAACCTTGATTCCCTTATACATCGTTCCTGCTTCAACAATGTCATCAAGAATTCCTCTGATATTGTATCCCCACTGCGGATTCATTCTTATTCTGTTGATATACATTTCAGCAGACCTTGAATATCCGATAAGAAGAATATGCTTTAGGTTAAAGCCTTTCTTCCTGAAAAATCTCAAAACGTATCTGATGAAATTTCTCTCAACAGTTAACATAATTACGTTAAAGCATCCAAAGAAGAAAATCATTTCTCTTGAGAAATGAGGCTGGTTGACCATATAGAGAACTACGATAAATCCGATTGTTCCGACTATATTGGCCTTACATATGTTAAAGAGCTCTCTCTTTCTTCCGCTTGCACGCTTTGAATTGTACAAATCAAACTGATAGTACAAAATAAGATATACAGGAATAATAATATAGAGTGCACTGAAGTAATACTCTTTTGAAAGCGCATATCCTGAATCAATGAGTCCTGACTGGAATTTGAACCACCATGCAAATAAATACATAAGGCCGGTTACTACAGCATCCAGAACTACATGAATCTGATTCAGTATTCTCTGGTTATCTTTAATCATTTATCCTACAATCCTTCTAAACATATTAAGCCACAGCTCGAGCTGGATTCTTACATAATTTCCTAAAAACTCCTTGGAAAACGGATATTTCTTTCCTTGCGTACACATAAGATATCCTCTCTTCATACCCGATAAATACTCTCTTCCGTATCCTTTAAACATAAAGAAAAGTGACTTTATGAAAAATCCCGCAAGAATAAACGGAAGATTAATTATTATCTGGAGTGTCGGCATATTCTTAAATATTACATACCAGCTGTTTCTTGCCGCAATTCTAACTTTAAATGAGTTATATCTGCTGCCTGTAATCCCGGAACCCGCATGATATACAATTGCTTCCGGAGTATATTTGTTCTTATAACCCATAATCCTTGCGCGGTATCCTATATCAACATCTTCAAGATATGCAAAATGGAGCTCGTCAAAGTATCCTATTTCCTCAAATAAAGCACGCCTGTAAATTGCAGCACCGCCACATGATGAAAAAATATTACACTCCTTTTCATATCTGCCGATTTTTTTATCTTTACCTCTCGCATACGCCCATCCAAGACAGCAATACAAATCGCCCGCTCCGTCATATTTATCCGGTGCAAACATCTGAATCATCTTTGATGAGACTGAGAAAATCTTATCATCCTTACTTATTGCCTCATAAAGCTTTTCAACAAACTCAGGTTCTGCCTTTGTATCTGCATTGAGTAAAATCACATACTCCGAATCACGTGTCCTTTTCAGTCCTTCGTTAACTGCTCTTGAAAATCCAAAGTTATCTGATAATCTGACAAATTTAACTAAAGGGAATTTTGCTACAACAACCTCATCGCTTCCATCTGTTGAAGCATTGTCGATAACCCATATATCAAAATCATCAAATGTCTGATTATTTAAGGAATTAAGGCAGTCCTCAATATACTTTATTCCATTGTAATTAGGTATAATAACCGATACCTTAGGCATTTTACACTCTCTTAAAAATACTATACGGACAATAAACTACTATCATATCTTTATTGAAGGTCTTATCTGCATTAATCGCAGACTTTTTGACCATCATACAATCGGTACATACGCCTGCAACTTCTCTTGTAAGCTTTGCTCTGTGAAGGTAACCCGAAAAGTTCTTGTTAAGACCACTGAAATCAGGTGTAAGCTCTCCTTCTTCATTTACGCTATAACCTGCACTTTCGATTTTACCTTTATTAATAACAAGTCCACCTACACAGCCCACTTCATCACGCTTAAGAATTCCAAGCATCTCTTCAATTCCGTCGGCATTCGTAAGTCTTACATTGTCATTAATAATCATTGCATATTTAAAATCACTCTCTTTAAGCTCATCTATACTTAATGCCTTAAGTTCATCAAGGCTCATGATTTTAACATCAGTTAAGTCATGTGCACTCACCTTATATTTTACCCTGTAAAATCCAAGATGCATTGTATCACTTACCTCTGCATCTATATGAAGTCTTTCAAGGTGAGCCTTGACTGCTCTCTTTCCTGCTTCGTATGCATATAATTTTGAATCAGGGTTAGTTGCAGTTGAGCTTGTATGGCTTCTCCAGTGATAAAGCACTTTACCAATGTGCTTGATTTCGTTTCTATTTAGCTTCTCAACGCATCTTAATATAAAATCATGGTCCTGTGCGCCGTCATAATCCTTATCAAAGCCGCCTACCGACAATGCAAGCTCTCTGCTAACCGTTAACATATGACATATATAATTATTGCTTCGCAGTAAATCTATGTCAAAGTCAGGCTTTATATGATGATCGAAGAACGTATCACACTCATCATTGCACTTATCTTCATCTGAATAAACAAGCTTAATCTGATTTACAGGTGCCGTTTCAAAAACATTCATGACTTCAAATAATGCGTTCTTAGTAAGTATATCATCATGGTCAAGGAATACGACATACTCACCGGTTGCAAGCTTAAGTGCCTCGTTTGTGTTTTCCGATATTCCTTTATTTTCCTTAAGTCTTACATATTTGATTTTATCGGAATTCATGCTCTTAACGGCATTTTCAACTTCATCCGTATTGGAAGCATCTGCAATACAAAGCTCGAAATTATCATAAGTCTGTGATAATACAGAAAAAATCATTTCTTTAATGCGTCTTGCACCCGTTTCATAAGCCGGAACTATTATGCTGAATTTATATCTGTTTGTAAAGTTAACCGAACGCTCGAATTCTTCCTCTTCCTTATCACATATTAAATCGAACACATCCTGTGAATAAGTCTTCTCAGAATCATCTCTTGAGAGTCTTTCGATTACTTTAAAGACTGAGGCTTTCACACCGTTTCTCTTTATGTAGCTTAAAAGCCTTTTATAATTTTCACCCGTTATTCTTCTCATTTATTCTTACAAGATAGTCATCCCAATACTCATCCTGGAGCTTCTGAAGATTTGATAAATCAAGCGGCTCAGCGCTTTCTTCTCCTGTATAGTCAAATCCGTTTGGAATATATACCCTATCATTCTCATAATCGTAATCTATACGTTCCTTACGGTTAAGCGTATAGCATGCAACACTCTTTGCAGTCTCAATTCCTATTAT
The DNA here is from genome assembly GCA_004552595.1 of Lachnospiraceae bacterium. GTDB lineage: Bacteria > Bacillota > Clostridia > Lachnospirales > Lachnospiraceae > UBA2868. Next base: position 10,008 of record SFNX01000036.1, read on the forward strand.
GTTAAGGACAAGCTGGTTATAGTGCCATTCATCAACCATGTACTCAGCCGATACATCTGATAAAATATTGGTTCCAAGTGCGTAATATCCGCTTTCCCTGCACATATCAAGCTGCTGGTTAATAATATCATCAAAGTAATTCTTAATGCTTAGCGTTCTTCCCGGTGTAATGATAAACACCTTGTTAAGACCTTTAATAAAAAGAGGTCTTATTATATTGTCCATATTTGTGTTATAAATTTCAGGCTGAACATGGTTAGCAGCATCCGATTCACCCTGGAACCATACGACATATCTGTTTCTTATATAGTATCCGTTGTCATTAAGCCAGTTAACTGTTATGTCATATCTTTGCTGCATGTCAATCTGAAATCCGGCTGACTGCCATATTTCTGTAGTCGTCGCACCTTGGGATGCAGATACGCCTACAATCGGCACTCCCGTTAATGCATAGTATTCATTTGCAAAGCATGATACAATTGATCCTTTTTTTGCACCCGGTATATCACATATGCCACCGATAAAGCTCTCGTTTTTGCCGAAAGGCTCTTCAATATTATAAAGCCTGGTCGGATCTGAAATAGCTCTGAACTCATAGCCATGACCTTCCGTAACAGGTGGTGCGAGTTCTTTATCGCCGCCTGCTCCTGACATATTAGACTGTCCCATAAAGAATATAAGGTCTATTACAGGCTTTCCATCGTGCGTTACAATTGTTCCGCTTTCATCAGGCCCTTCTTCCTCTTCATCATCTTCAAGCAGGACAAACTCTTCTGAAGGAACATCTACGTCGCTTTCATTATCTGCTTTTTCTTCGGTTTTTTCTTCTGCTGCTTCACTATCCTTAGTTTCAGCGTCTTCTTCCAAAGCCTTTTCAGGCTTAACAACTTCTACAGGATATACAACCCTTTCATCATTGCATGCACATAATGAAATCGTCATTGTAATAAGAAGAGCTAAAGACAGAATCCTTTTCATCTTTTAATCCTTTTTCTCAAGCGTCATCTTTCTGCTTATAAAGTTATATACCATAACAATCGCTGTTGCGAAAATCTTTGCCATGATTTCAATAAATTCCGATAAATCAGCAAAGAATGTTACATTGATTGATACAAGCCAGCTATAGATTACATCGTGAACCGAATAAATCCAGTTAACCTTACCGGCTAAAACATCGACATATAGCCAGAGTAAGAACGTATTAAGTAATAATCCGATCAATGAAAGCACAAGAAAAATTAAAAATTCCTTACGCCTGTCAACATCGTCCTTTCTTACAAATACAAATGCCATACTTGCAAGATAGTTAAAAATAAGCGAAATCGTAAATCCGCAAATACCGGCAAAAATGTAGCTGTACTGACCTGGAATTATCTTAAGTACAATTGTGTAAACTACAAAATCGATAAGAAATGCAAGTCCTCCGACTACACCGAATTTTAATATCTGCTTAATCAACTTTTTCTTTTTTTCCATAATATCCCACTCTTCCAACGATTATAGAAACTACAATCGTTAATATGTAATATAGTATTCCGACAAATATTCTGCTTGAAAGCGACTCCATAAATACACGGAGTACAAAGAATACTGAAATCATTGTAATGAAATAAAATATTTTAAGATAATTTATCCCGTTTTCACTCATGATGCACTGCGAGTTTTCAGAAAGCGCCTCGAGCTCTAAAAACATTGCATATACTGTGATCATTACAAAGAAATCATACGTTCTGTGATACGTAATAATAAGTGACCACAAAATAAGGCATGACATATATGTGCGTTCATATTTAGGGTTCATCCTGAATGCTGATATAAATAAAGCAAGCATAATTACAAACGCAAGGATATATGCGATAACAGAGCCTGAAAACAGTGCCGAAATATCAAGTCCACCCTCTGCTGCCAATTTAGATGACACAAGAAGCGGCTTAAGTATCATATTCATTATGCTGTCATTTAGCCACCATGCACCGACTACAGTTAATACACCATGCATAAGAACCGAGACTATAATTTCCTTATATCTCTTTTTATATATGAAGTACAGTACAAGCGGAACAGTTAATGTGTACTTAAAATAGCATATGAAAAGGGCTATAGTTACAATAAAAGCGTTTCTTTTTTCACTATATTCAGAAAAATACAGAGCTATTAAGAAGAAACAAAATGCAAATAAAGTGTGTTGCCCGACTCCAAGCTGATTTCTGTACGGAGTGCCCGCTATCATAAGAAGACTTAACAGACAAAACGAATAGTTATCCATGTCTTTAAGAAGCGTCTTCTTAAGCAAAAACACAATAAGTGCAGTAAACAAAAGGTTTAGTACTATCCAGACATATCTTGCAGTTAACGGCTGAAGCGGTGCAAACACAAGTAATATCATAAGAAGCGACGGAAACTGGTTCGCTTCCATCTGAAGATAATACTTATCATAGCCATATTGCTCAAGTATTCCGCTTGGGTTCATATTTGCCGACTCATCATACGGATTGATTCTGTGTGAGAATACTTTCATTGCATCCCACTGGAAATCCTGGGAATCGTGTATTGCGTTTCTTACTCCCTGAAAAAGCGATACTGCCGCTAACAGTATCAGTATAAGGAGAAGTGCATTTTTAAAATATTTGTTTTGAGATAGTTTATTTATCAAGCCTCTACCGCCTCAATTACTGCCATTTAATCTTAGGTTCTGTTCCCGAAGGCCTCATGCAGCACCATGAATTATTCTCAAGGTCAAAGTACAATACATTTGACTCAGGAAGATTGGTTTTAGTCTTTTCTTTGGTTGTTAAGTCAAGTATTTCGCCCTTCTTGTAATCTCTGAAGCTTAATACCTTAAGACCGTCAATTTCAGTTAATGGATTGGTTCGAATCTTTTCCATCATTGACTTAATCTGTTCAGCTCCCTCAATACCCTTAAGAGTGATTGTGTGCATTCCTTCAGCAAAATATCCGTACTTTTCGTAAATGTTGATCATCTGATCCCATACTGTAATGCCCTGCTTTTTGCAAAAAGCCGCAACCTCACAAAGACACATAACAGCTACAACAGCATCCTTGTCTCTTGCATGTGTTCCCGCAAGACAGCCATAGCTTTCTTCAAGTCCGAATACATAATTATATGTATTATTCTCAATAAACCACTTAATCTGCTCACCGATAAACTTAAATCCGGTTAACACTTCAACAAGGTGAACATTATAGTCTTTAGCAATCGGATCAGCTAAATTTGTCGTTACTATTGTTTTTACAAGAGCAGGATTTTCAGGCATTGTTCCTGTCTTAGTACGCTCTCTTAGTATATATTCCGCAATCAGCATTCCTGACATATTGCCGTTAAATGCAATATATTCACCGCTCTTTGAATCCTTAGCATAAATTCCGAGTCTGTCGGCATCCGGGTCTGTTGCAAGCACGATGTCTGCATCAACTTCTCTAGCAAGCTTAAGAGCAAGCTCAAATGCCTTAGGATCTTCAGGATTCGGGTATTCAAGAGTTGTAAAATTCGGGTCCGGAAGCTCCTGCTCCTTAACTACGTATACGTGCTTAAATCCAAGCTCTTTAAGAATTCGTCTTACAGGAATGTTACCTGTTCCGTTAAACGGTGAGTATACAATCTTAATGTCATCTGCAACTTCCCTTATAACCTCAGGATGAATGATAAGCTTTTTAAGCTCTTCCATGTAGGCATCATCAAGTTCTTCATCAATAATGCAGTAAAGATGCTTTGAAATTGCTGTCTCCTTACCGATTGTCTTAGCATCTCTGTAGCTTTCGACTTTATTGACACAATCGATAATCTCTTTATCTCTTGGCGGAGTAATCTGTGCCCCATCCTCCCAGTATACCTTATATCCGTTATATTCAGGCGGATTGTGGCTTGCGGTAATTACAATTCCTGCCGTTGCATGTAAATATCTTACGGCAAATGAAAGCATCGGAGTCGGATGAAGCGTTGAAAATACAAACGACTTTATTCCGTTAGCGTTTAAGCAAAGTGCTGCCTCATCTGCAAATTCCTTAGACATAAGTCTTGAATCGTATGCAATTGCAACGCCTTTATCTTGAGTCCCCTGCATAAGAATATAATTTGCAAGTCCCTGTGTTGCCTTTCTTACTGTATAAATATTCATTCTGTTAGTACCGGCGCCGATTACACCTCTTAAGCCGCCTGTACCAAAATCAAGATCTTTATAAAATCTGTCTTCTATCTCTGCTTCATCTTTTCTTATTGAAATAAGTTCTTCGTGAATTTCTTTATCAAAATATTTATCTGAGCACCAGAATTCATATTTCTCTTTATAATTCATATCAGTAAAACTCCTTTATATTAATCATTCAACCATACCTTTAGGGTTACCCTTTAATACATAGTTTGAGTAATCAAGCGAGAAATTCGGGTTATAGTATGGATCTCCCTTTTCAAGAAGTTCCTTCCATCTTGTCCTGAAAAGCTCACATTCCTTGTTGTATCTGTCGGCATTTTCCTTTGATGCTTCTTCTGTAACATCAGTTCCTCTAGACTTTGACTCATAGTGGAAAAGCTCCGCAAAAGGTGTGAACACATTAAGCTTTCCAAGCTCTCTTAAGCGTAAGCAGTAATCAACGTCATTAAGTGCAACCTTAAATTCTTCATCAAGTCCGCCGACACTTTCGTATAACTCTTTTTTAGTCATCATGCATGCGCCTGTAACAGCCGACACATTCTGCGCATAGCAAAGTCTTCCCATGTATCCTAAGTTGTCCTTACCCATTCTGTAATGTGTATGACCTGCTGTTCTGTGCGCACCAAGCCCGATTACAATTCCTGCATGCTGAATTGCATAATCTTCATAATAGAGCATGCAACCTACCGCACCTACGTCGTCTCTTTGAGCATACATAAGAAGCTCTTCGATCCAGTTTCTTGTAACAACCTCTGTATCGTTATTAAGGAGTATTAAATATTCACCGTTTGCTTCCTTTGCACCAAGGTTGTTGATTTTTGAATAATTGAATTCGCCCTCGTATTTAATAACCTTTATTGCAGGGTGCTTACTTATTGTCTCGTAATATGAAAATGTCTCTTCATTAACGGAATTGTTCTCAATAACGATAATTTCATAATTCTCATACGATGACTTCGTAGTTATTGAATCAATACATCTTCTTAAATCAGACACATGGTCCTTATTCGGAATAAGTATTGAAACTAATGGCTTGTCGATTAAGTGATATCTGATTCTGAAAATCGTCTCAAATGCCCTTGAACTTTCAATCTTAAAGTCTGTAAAGCCTTGGCTTGATAGGTGTGCTGCAACTGCTCCCTTTGCCGCATCTATTGCATATGTTTTTGCATTTATGTCAGATGCAACAGAGCCTGCATGCGATCTCCAGTAATATAGAATTCTTGGAACATGAACGATTTTCTCTGCATTGGCAGTAAGTCTTAATATAAGGTCATGGTCCTGGCTTCCGTCAAATTCGCTTCTGAAAAGCCCTGTCTTATCAAGCAGCTTTCTTGAAAATACCGAGAAATGGCAAATGTAGTTATTAGCTCTTAAATTATCGATAGCAAAGTCAGGCTTGAAGTGAAGAGTAATCATTTTATCGATTGAATCGCCCTTAAATGTCGTCTCATCACAATATATATAGTCTGCATCTTCATCACAGATTACCTTCATGTATTCATAAAGGGCTTCGGGATGAAGTAAATCATCATGGTCGAAAAGACCGATGTATTCGCCTGTTGCAAGCTCTAAACACGCATTTGTGTTTCCTGAAATTCCTAAATTCTTTTCAAGCTTCTTGTATACTATACGTGATTTATTAATTCCAAATGCCTTTGCAGTCTCTGCATCCTTATTCACATATTCCATGCAGATTCTCTCAACATCCTTATGTGCATCATCTGAGCCGTCTGCTAAGCATAATTCCCACTTAACATATGTCTGGTTTATAACAGACTCAATCATCTCTCTTAAGAACTTCTCGGGCGTGTTATATAAAGGAACCAGAATCGAAATCGTAATGTCTTTAGAAAACACAGTCTCCCTCTGTCTTTTGATTTCTTCTATAGAAGGCATGCTGTTAGTTCCGTAGCTTTTATATGCCTTTCTCTCTATTATTTTGCTCTGAATCTTCTTCATAAGCTGCTTTAAGCTGCTGTATCTTTTGATTCTTATGAAGAAATTCTTAACATGACTAAAGCATATTCTGAACGGATACATCACTCTCCAAAGGAGCGAATTGTGGATGTTATCAAGGTGGAACTTGTAGTCATCTCTTTGCTGTTCTGCGCTGACTAAGGCTTCCGTAAGCTCCTCGTTCTTTTTAAGCTCCTTCTCGTAAAGCTCCTTATAGTATTCAAATGTCTGATTTTGTAAATCCTGCATAATATCTCTTTCCGGTCTGTTTATTTTTAAGTATCAGTGCAAAGCGCTGTTTATCATCATTTAAGCCTGCTATACTGATAAGCTGCTTAGGTATTCTTGCAAAAAAGCCCGAAAGCCCGGTAAACCTTGCCTCCTTAAATACTTTTGCCAAGTCTTCCCTGAAAACCTTCGCCGTATTAAATACATGCCAGCTATCATCAGCAGCCTTGACACCTAAATATGTATCAAATAAATAATTATCCTTTTTATTAATTAACGCCCAGCCTGATAAGCTCACGTATTCTCTTTCAATATTAACCTTTTCAAGATTGTAAAAAAGCGGCTTATCCTTTATCTCTTCGGCTTTGCCTTTGTCTTTTCTTGCTGCAAATTTAGCTGCCTTCCAATCTTGTTTAGATTCATAGTCTCTTTTCTCAAAATCAGGGATTACATTAACCCTGTATTCAAGAAAGTCTTCTGCCAGATTGACATTGTAATACGGGTCTATATCACTTAACAGCCATGGATGCCTCTCATAAAGGATATTACGTTCCTTATCAAGTCTGTCTGACTTTTCAAACGAAGCAGCATCATGACCTCTTGTAACTGACTCATGATGTATAAGAATACATTCGTTGTTTACTACGTTTAAAAAACCCTGTTCATACAGCGAAACGCACAAATCAACGTCGTTATAGCCAACCTTCATTTTATCATGAAAACCGCCTGTTTTGAAGTATTTTTCACGTGACACCATAAGACATGCACCGGTTACGGCAAGGCAGTTATGAATCCCTCTGTTGCGTCCGAAATACAACGTTTCACTATCCCTAAACGTTGAGAGCTTATGAGTAGGACCGGCAAGTTTCAGACTCGTAATTCCGATATGCTGAATTCTTCTTTCATCACCGGGATACAAAAGCTTAACCCCGCATGCACCGACATGATCCATTTTTGCAAAGTAAACAAGCTTAAGCAAAAAGAGTTCATCTGTAATCTCTATGTCATCATTCAAAAACAGGAAATAATCTCCACTGCTTTCATCAGCGCCTTTATTACACATTAATGAAAAGTTGAAGTCGCTCTTTTCATACAGGTATTTAACAGTAAGCCCGCTGTTTTCGGCTTTTATCCTTTCGATATCGGATGTTATTATTGATTTGTTGTTATCAATGCTTCCATTGTCGACAACTACAACCTCTAAAGTGTTAATTCGTGATTTAATTTTCGCCTTTGCGATACCCAAAAGACATGTCCTCAAAAGACCCGGGTTGTCCTTTGACGGTATAATTATGCTTATCCTGTCTTTGACGTCATCTGTTTCACCACTTTCAAGATAGAAACCATCCGTTAGGTAACTTCTGTTATTTAATTTGTATATTTCATTAGGATTGCTGTTGTTATTTTCAAGAACGTAGTGAAACAGTGGTTTTGACACATGTGCTATGTTTTCAAGAAGCTCAAGCTCCATCCTGCTTTTAACTTTTTTCACTGCATAAAAATCTGTAAAGTAATCAAAACATCGGGCTGTGTCAACAGAATATTCCGGCTTATAGAACGGAAAGGCTCTTTTTCCATAACAAGTGATACAGTCAACATCACTGTAAATTAAATCAGCGTTTAATTTTATGGCATTTGTGACTAACTCTGCCTTTTCTTCTGTAGATGAAATGCCCTTCTTACTCTCATATATGAAATAGTCAGCATATTCGTACGTCCTTACATGCTCATCCTCACATACAAATTTAATATCTTCCCCATTCATGCAAATAAAGGGGACATTTTCATGTTCCCCTTCATTATTATCAGTATTTCCTGCTATAACAGCATCTTTAACATTCTCTATGTAATAAGAATAAGCATCTGTCTGCTTTTTTAGTTCCTCATCATATAGAACTTTTATTTTATTTTTTAATAACATTGTAATGATATCCTTCCGGTAAAGGCTCAGGTCTTTTCTTCAAATGCAATTTCATTAAAACTTTATCCTTAAATCCCGGTTCACTATATTCAAATTCCTGCTTTGACCGTGCAATTCTTGTGATATCTTCAAACACATTAGGTAAAAACATCGAAACATCATAGCTTACATGAAGTGTCTCCATTCCGTGCTCAATGTTTTCAATAATAATCTGCGGGTCATTAGTATTGTATACAATCGTGCTTTTACCCATCATATATCCGTTCATCAGATACTCGTCTATATGCTTTATTTCGCCTGAATTGCTCACAAAGTACATGTCATTTATCGAAACTACAGAATCATATTCTGTCGGATCAATTCTTACTCCACGCATATTCGATGCAAGTGGAATGTCCATTTCAACTCTTGAGCCGTATACCTTAGGAATGATATAAATTCTGTGTTCATCATCATATCCTTCGCCATAGCTAAAATAAAGCTTTGGATTGTTAAGATTTTTTAAAGCATTACTCTCTCTTAATACAGAATCAAGGTATACAGTGCTTGTAGGCATGATTGCATGCAATACCTCAAGGCTTGCAACTCCACCAATAACATATACCTGAAAACGGTGTTCCATATCAATAAACGCCTTAACTTCCTCATCAGAGAAGCCAAATTTGTTATATACGTTTATGCCCTGCGCCTCGTAATATTCCTTAAGGCACTTATTTGTAAATTCAAAGTAATAATAAAGTCCTCTGAATGCAAGGAACTTATCAGGAATCGGGAAATCAAAGCACCACTCATAGTCAAGAAGGTTCCATTCACCCTCTGGGCCCTTATCCTTATCAAAAATAATATTAGAAAAGATTATATCAAAATCGCTTCCTGCAATACCTGTGTAGCTACTGTCAAATTTATGATCACCAAATATTTCTTCAAATTTAGCAGTCTGCACAAACGGGCACTTACCCGTTATATTCATTATTTCCGTAATATATTCACAAATCAGTTCTTCAATCTTTTCATACTGTCCGTTCTCGTACAGCTCAAAAAGATAGCTTTCCATTGATTTTCCGTCTAAATATTCAAATTCTATGACATCAATCGACTTTGAAGTTGCTCCCGCAACAAGCGGCACAGGTTCTTTTCCCTCTATAAGCCTGCACTTGTTAGCCCGGAACTTTCCGTTCCCTTTACCATTAATAACCATTCTTGAATAATTATCAACAATGGCTCTGATATGCTTATTTGAAGAATTGTTTCCGGCGCATTTAAATACTGATTTTCTGCCATCCTTATGCTTATAAAGAAGTGTAACAACCCGCTTGTCTGCCTTTCTTTCGTTAGCATATTTTGCATAAATCGGAAGTATAGGAAGACTATCAATTAACTCATCCTTAGACACAAGAACTAAAAATGAATTTGAGAAGAATTCAAATATTCCTTCATCAAGCATTGAATCAAATGCCTTTGTTTCATCAAAAAGAACAACCCTGTCATTATCAAAGTTACGAAGGTTAGTATTTAATTCACCCTCTGATGGAAGCATTTCGTCTGAATATATTGTGTGCGGAAGCTTATAGTCAGGATATGGATAATAGAACTTGCTCTTGTATCCAAGCTCAGAAATCATATATTTAAGAGTATTGTTTGAGAAGGTCCTTACTTTATCACTACCCTTGTAACCCTCAATACCGTCAAAATATTCACCGGTATGGTCTTCCTTACAGCCTGCAAAATACTTAAGTCCATACTTATTCTCAATTCCTATAATAAGCTTACCATCAGGCTTAAGATGGCTAAGTGCACTTCTTAAAAGCTCCTTATACGGCTCTTTAGCATCGATATAGCTTCCTGCATATTCTAAAACACCGATTAATGAGACGTAATCATACTTTTTTGTAAGATTTTTCTCAATATCTGTATAATTACCTACGTAAATATCTATATTACCGAACTCACGATGCCTAGTAGCGTTAATAATACTTCTTTTCTTAGATAGTTCGATACAGTCAACATGACCCGCTAATTTGGCAAATCCGCCTGTAACAGCACCACATCCGGCACCTATTTCAAGAACCTCTGCACTCTTAGAAATCGGAAGCCACGTAATAATGTTTTCTCTGATATGACAAAGATGATACATAATATTCCATGACTTGGAATTCTGTATCACATGTTCATAGTCGGATTCAGAATATCTGGTGACAAGATCAAGAAGCACATCTTCCGCTTCACCTTCCGAATACAGATCATTTCCCGAATAATAATCATAATTCAGTGTAATATTTCCAATTACTTCTTTATTCTTCGCTTCCATCTTTGCCTTCTTTTCTCACGGTAATAAGCGTGTTCATATCATAAAATCCCGTTGTATTCTTAGATGAAATTACGGTAAGGTTAAAAATATCATATACTCTGTGATATACAGTGAAATTACCGTCCTTATAGCCGACGCATCCTAACGATACAAGATACTCTCCACCCTGTAAGCTCATATCCTGGGTAAATGTTGCAATATACACATCTCCCGGCTCAGGAGTTTCAATCGTCATCTTCTCAAACATTGTATTTGTTCCGGTGATTTCGGTACCCTGCATATTCTTAAAGGATACTGCAAATATAGGGTCCTGAATCCTTTCAAAGAATCTGATTTTAAGCTTAATTGTGAATGATTCGCCTTTAATTATTGTATTTGTAATATTGCCCTCATTATCGTATGCGCAATAATCTTCAAATTCAGCAAGTCCGCTTCCGTATTCGTCATGGTTAGGGTTTAGGTTCATGCTGTCTTTCCACTTTGCACCACTCGAAAGCGTCTGGCTCTTCTTAGTATCTGAAACCTTATCAAGCTGACCAACAAGAACCTTTTTGTACATGTCTATTATCTCTTTTGGCTCGCCCTCGCCTATCTTCCTGCCCTTTTCAAGAAGCACTACTCTGTCGCAATACTTACTGATTGAGCTTAAATCATGGCTTACAAAGAGAATTGTCTTGCCCTGTTTCTTAAACTCTTCGAATTTTCTGTAGCACTTGTTCTGGAAAAATACATCACCTACAGAAAGTGCTTCATCAACAATTAAAATCTCAGGGTCAATGTTAATTGCAACGGCAAATGCAAGACGTACAAACATACCGCTTGAATATGTCTTAACCTTCTGATTAACAAAATCACCGATATCCGCAAAATCAAGAATATCCTGAAGTTTTGCATCGATTTCAGCTTCGGAAAACCCTATCATTGTGCCGTTAAGATATATATTCTCAATACCTGTAAATTCCATATTGAATCCGGCACCAAGTTCAAGCAGGGCAGATACACGGCCATTAATAGTAACATTGCCCATAGTCGGGTTTAATACGCCTGTAATTATCTTAAGAATTGTTGATTTACCGGACCCGTTTGTTCCGATAATTCCGACAGTCTCTCCGGTATTAACCGTAAAATTAACGTCATTTAATGCATAATGATCATGTGCATTGACCTTTCTGCCTATATGCAGTGCCTCTTTCAAGCGGTCTCTGTTTCTGTCATACAGCTTATATATCTTTGTTAAATTTTCGACCTTAATGGCCACTTCCTGCTGATTGTTTTCCATTTTTCTCCCAATAATATCAGTAATATCAGGTTAATATTACAATTATAAGCCGACTCGTCTTATAATACGTCCGCAAAATGAACCTTAAGTCTCTTAAATACAAGAGCGCCCACAGCGAAAAGACAAAGCGTCAATATCCAGAAATATGCTGTTGAATAAAATGTCTCATAAAACCAGATTTTATCGATAAGTGCATTTCTGTATCCTTCAACTATATAGTTCATAGGATTAAGCTTGAACAAGAACTTCATCCATGCATATTGAGGATGCGAAGCCAGCATTGAATTCAAATTCCAAAGTATCGGTGTAGCCCAGATACCAACCTGAAGTGCAATTGAAATAATCTGCCCTAAGTCTCTGAAGAATATGACAATTGAGCATGTAATATAGCAAAGACCTAACGTAAATAAAAACATACATGCCGAATAATAGAATATCTGCAACGTATACAAATCAGGATACATTCCGTAGCATGAGAATAAAATAAGTGTAAATGCTATAAAGAACAGATGCACGAATACAGCCGAAATAAGCTTTATTATCGGTAAGATACTTATTTTAAATACTACTTTTTTAACGAGGTAATTGTATTCGAGCAAAGCATTTGTACCACTTGACAGTGCCTCTGAAAAATAAAACCACGGAACAATACCTGCTATAAGCCATAATACATATGGAATTTCCAAGTCTCCGTTAAGTGTAGTTGCTCTTGATGGAATTGCAATTGTAAATACAAACCAGTATAAAAGAACGGTTATGATAGGCTGTACAAATGCCCAGAAAATACCAAGATAAGAGCCTGCATATCTTGTCTTAAAGTCATTCTTTGCAAGCTTCCAAATTAACTGCCTGTTCTGGAAAAGCTCTATTGGCAAAATAACGATTTTATCATATCCAAAAAGAAATACAACATATATCGCATTTAGAATAACACAGGAGATTACCTTCTTAATAATCTCCTGCGTGTGATTATCTAATGGATTATGATGTAATAAAATATACAAATCAAGTGCTACAACAAGTATAGTCACTATCGCAATTGTAATCTTCTTTTTCTTTTCCATTAAGCATTATCTCTTTCTTTAAGTGTTGGCCACTTTGTGTCTTTCTCTGAAAAGATTAATTCAAGACCTTCTACCGGCCACTCAATTCCTATAGATGGGTCGTTCCAGATAATTCCGCCCTCATCATTAGGATGGTAAAAATCAGTACACTTGTATGCAAATTCAGCGTAATCTGATAATACTACAAAGCCATGTGCAAACCCCTTTGGGATATAGAACTGCTTTTTATTTTCTTCTGAAAGCCTTACTCCGTGCCATTTGCCGTAGGTCTTAGAACCCTCTCTTAAGTCTACAGCTACATCAAACACTTCACCTCTTATGCATCTTACAAGCTTATCCTGAGGAAAGTTAATCTGAAAATGAAGTCCTCTTATAACACCCTGCTTTGATGCTGACTGATTATCCTGTACGAATACTGCATCAATTCCCGCATCTTTAAAGTCGTTATAATTATAAGTCTCCATAAAATAGCCTCTGTTATCTCCGAAAACCTGAGGAGTAATAACCTTAAGCCCTTCTATTTCACATGTCTCAACTGTAATCTTACCCATTATTCATTCCTTATCTGTAATAACATTTATTCATATCAACGTATCCGCTGATACCGTTTACGCTTCCCTTTGAAGTGTACTGCCACATATCGTATTTACCCGAATATGTAGGAGCTGAATTGTACTGTGCAAGCCAGATCTTATAACCTGAAAGCTCGCCTGCTTTCATATAGCTTGAAAGCCATGTCTTGTTAGCATATACACCAGCTGAATATCCGGCACTCCTTACAGTATTACAGAACGCCTTAATGATTGCTGTTCTCTGTGATGCACTCATTCCGTTGTAGCCGGCTCTTGGTGAACTCTCACAATCCATAAAGATTGGGAAGTCAAGTCCGTATCCGTTACACAGATATGCACACATTGAAGCCTCTTCTACAGCTTCTGCTTCTGTTACCGCAGTAGTAAAGAAGTATACGCCAACCTTAAGTCCTGCTGCCTTAGCGCCCTTAATATGACTCTTGAAATACGGATCTTCAATAAGAGCACCGGTAGATGAGCCCCTGTATCCGCATCTTATAATTACGTAGTCAACTCCTGATGACTTTACCGCTGCCCAGTTGATACTTGGCTGATATTTAGAAACATCAATACCAAGACTTCCTGAGCCTGCAGATACTGTACCGCTTTCACCAAAGTCATATTCAACTCCGCCAATTACCTGCTTACCCGTAACCTTATTATGATTCTTATCAAAGTAGCACTTCTGTCCATCTATAGTCTGCCATCCTGTATAAAGGAATGTTTCGACTTTTCTGTAGAATTTCTGTGTTTTATCTCTTAAATAATCCCGATACTTGGCAAGTCTGTAGGAATCGCCTTCCTTAACGTAGAGTGCATTCTTAGAAGCATCGTAGAGCTGTGCATCATCTGCATACTTCTGTTCCTTGGCATTAACGGTAATTGTAATATCCGCACTCTTACCGTTATCGCTCTTAACAGTCATCTTAGTGCTTCCTGCCTTAAGGCCTTTGACTGTAACGCTCGTACTGTCATAAGTACATGAAGCAATAGAACTGTCGCTGAATGTAACACCTGAAATCTTCTTACCGGCCGGTGAAATACTTGCAGTAATCTTTGTTGTTTCATCGACCTTTATTGTTGCTGTTCCTGAAAGTGAGATCGATGATGTATCAGGCTGCTTATATGAGCAGAATTTGCATTTTCCGTTTTCATATGTACATGCAACGCTGTTATTGTTATGGTTCTGATTACATCCTGAAACAGAACATGTCACCTTATGTGTTCCGTTGTTGTTAGTTGCATATGTAAGGTTGTGCGTAGGCTGGTAAGAACAATGCTTACACTTTCCATTCTCAATTGTACAAGTCTCACTGTCTTTATTATGTCCCTGGTCACATCCTGAAACAGAACATGTCACCTTATGTGTTCCGTTGTTATTAGATGTATATGTAGGCTTGTGTTCCTGTTCAGCTGGCTTAGTATAATTACAATGCTTACACTTTCCGTTTTCATATTCACAAGCCACATTGTTATTATTATGACTTTGATCGCATCCTGAAACAGAACATGTTACATTATGCGTTCCGTTACTGTTAGATGTATATGTAAGCGTGTGCTCAGCAGACTGCTTCTTATATCCGCATTTAGAACATGCTCCGGCTTCACCACTGGTATCGCAATCCTCAGTCTTTTGCTCATTACAATCCGAATCTGTGCATTTACAAGTATGTTTGCCGTCATTATTAGGAGTGTAATCAAATGTATGCTCGCCATCTACATGTGTAAGCAACAGCGGGAATAATACACTTACATTTCCAAGGTTCGATTGCGCAGTAGTCTTAATCTTCTCTGCTACTGCAAGAAGTGTTCCTGTCTTTTCCAGCTTTGCTGTCTTAGAAATATCAACAGCTGCCTCTACATATTCTTCTCCATTAACAGTCTTGGTAGATTCAACATATTCTACAGTATCAGTAAGCTTATTAGGCGCTGCCTCAACGTCTGCTGCCTGATTGCCTCCGGTATCTTCTGCTGCTACATTGACTTCCTTCTCAGACTTGATTTCGTCCTTAATGTTAGCAATAACCTTATATTCAACCTTAGCCTTAACGCTAACCATCTGCGCTGACTTAGGAAGCTCGAAATCCGCAAGTGAATCATTCGGGTTAAGTGTAACAGTATAGTCTCCGGCATTTACATCCGTCATATGAATAATTCCGTCAAGGTCATCATCCGATTCCTCCGATGAATTTCCTTCACTGTCAGCAACTGTTACTGACCACGGAACGTCTTTAACTAATGTCTCATCTTCATCAATAAGCTTAATCTTAAGATCCTTCTCAACAGAAGTTAATACTAAAGATAAAACCTTACCAATCTGTGGGGTTGCTTCTTCAAGGGAAATAGGCTCTTCAACATTTTCTACAGCCATTGCAACCTGCTCAAAGGAAGTATCCTCGTATTTTGTAAGCTTTGAAAAAGCCTCTGCCTTTAAGTCGGCACACTGAAGCTTGGCATATACGTTAGTCGTAAGGATTGATGACACAAAAAGGACTACTGCAAGTCCCATGGCAACATACTGCATCCATGAAGCATTCTTAAATGCAGCAAAGAACGAATCATCTGAATTAAGTTCGTCAAGTCCTGAGAAATCAGGAATTACCGCATCCTTCCAGTCAGCTGATGATTTTCTAAAATCAGACCCAAGATCATTATTGTCAAAATCATCACGTGATTTACTAATCTCTGAAAGTCTTGGTAGCTTAAAGCCCTTATCTTCTCTCTTAACGCTGTTATCAGGCTTCTTATCAGTACTAATCTCTCTGTCAAGATCTACAACATCAAAGCTTACTGTATCATATACAGACTTTTTCTCAGTCTTGTCTTTCTGCTTAGTTACCTTGACCTTAGAAGCCTTTTTAATCTCTTTTTCTTTTGCAAGGATTGCGTCCTTAGTGCCTTTTTTGACACGTCTTCTAATCTTTTTCTTAGACGCTTCCTTTTCTCTAATAATAATTTTGTCAGGATTAGTTGCATCGAAAGTAGATTTCGAAAACAAATCATCCCCTCTTGAATCCCTTGAAAACATTTTATCCCCTTTATTAACTATTCCTATAACTGCTTAATTCAAGCATATGCCTCCCCAAGCATCAGCTGAACTTAAGTGAATTAATACAATCAAATGTTCAATGATCAAAATCAAAAACTTACAATCCGTTAGCTACATCTACAAGATATTTACCGTATTCAGTCTTAAGAAGCGGTTCGGCTAGCTTTAAAAGCTGCTCCTTGTCGATAAAGCCTCTCTTGTATGCAATCTCTTCAATACATGATACATACATTCCCTGTCTCTTCTGGAATGTAGCAACAAAGTCTGCTGCCGCAAGAAGCATGTCATGATTACCTGTATCAAGCCATGCAAAGCCTCTTCCAAGAGTCTCTACATGAAGATTTCCGCGTGATAAATATTCATTGTTAACAGCTGTAATCTCAAGCTCACCTCTCTTAGACGGCTTAATATTTTTAGCGATGTCAACGACTGTGTTATCGTAAAAGTAAAGTCCCGGTACTGCGTAATTGCTCTTAGGATTCTGAGGTTTTTCCTCAATTGAGATTGCAACACCGTTCTCATCGATTTCAACTACGCCATACTCTCTCGGATCTCTTACATAATATCCAAAAATTGTAGCGCCCGGCTCTGACTCTGTTCTCTGTGCAGCAACCTTAAGAACCTTAGAAAAGCTTTGTCCGTAGAAAATATTATCTCCAAGAACTAATGCAACTGCATCATTTCCAATGAAATCAGCGCCGATAATAAATGCTTCCGCAAGTCCATTTGGTGCTTCCTGAATCGCATATTCAATATTCATTCCAAGCTGGCTTCCATCTTCCAATAAGTCCTTGAATACAGGAAGATCTCTTGGTGTCGAAATAATAAGCACTTCTCTTATTCCGGCAAGCATAAGCGTAGATAACGGATAATAAATCATCGGCTTATCATATACCGGCATTATCTGCTTGGAAATTGCCTTTGTTAACGGATACAGGCGTGTTCCGGAACCGCCCGCAAGAATAATACCCTTCATAAAATCTCCTATTTGTACATCTCACTGTAATACTTCTGATAATCTCCGCTTGTAACGTTCTCCATCCAGTCAGTATGATTAAAGTACCACTCTATAGTGAGCTTAATTCCGTCTTTAAACATTGTCTCAGGCTCCCAGCCGATTTCCTTTTTAATCTTGTCAGGAGCAATTGCATATCTTCTGTCATGTCCCTTACGATCTTCAACGTATGTAATAAGATCTCTGTTAACATGAGCCTTTCTCTCATCTGAATCATCAAGCATATCATGAATTGTCTCTATGATTATCTCGACTATTTCGATATTCTGTTTCTCATTATGTCCGCCGATATTGTACTTTTCTCCGATTCTTCC
>SFNX01000037.1 GCA_004552595.1 Lachnospiraceae bacterium
TCCTGCTTCATTCTCAATATATGCTTCCGTAATGTTCCATTCCTTCGGAACCTCCCAGTCAAATACCTTTGTACCGGTAGGAACCTCTGTCAGAATTAATTCCGTATTAAGGTACTTCTGCAATATCTTGAATGTCTCCCTTACCCCATTACCTGTAATTGACCTGCATATAGGGAAAATTTCCTTACAAAGCTCAAACATTTGCTTTCCTTCTTCAAGGTGAATAGTTGAGTCCTGTCCGATATATGAGCATACCTTACGGCTTCTGTTATGCTTAACGTCTTCTGATATGATTGGGAATGAGCCCTTTAAGTCAACAATTTTCATCTCAATATCATTGACTGTGAACTTTTCCATAACCCCTGCTTTAATGAAGTCTTCTTCAAATATATCAATACGGTTTGTTACATCCATATCCAGTTCGCGTACATTCATCGAATATGTTTTCTGTGAAACTTTGCCGTTTTCATCAATATAATCGGCGGTAAAATCCTTAAGATATCGGTATGGAATGTGACCGGTCTGTTCTTCAACATAGTGTACATACACAAAAGAATGTCCCATATCCTTATCAATAAACAGATTCTTGAAGTTGTGCTCAGTCATATAAGTAAATGGGGAATCAATGCCAAATGAACTCTTATTGTCCATTTTACACATATCTTCCTGCCCCTTACCCCACACTGCAAAGGAATAAATCGGATGCTTTGTTCTTTTAAAATCAGATCTCTTTAATGCTTCCTTCCCGAGCGAGCCTGTTTTACAAGGAGTCTTCTTAATATCAAAAGGAACACCTTTACAGAAATCCCAGTTAAACGTTGGGAAAACCAAAGTGCCCTCTTTTCCTATGATGTCAATAATTCCATCAATTAATATGTTTAAGTCCGTATCGTCATCATTGCTGATTAACAGATAAAGAAGCTGTTTAACATCAGAGGTGACAAATATATTGTCACCTCTGTTAATATGCAAATATTTAGCCAAATCTTTTAATTTAATGTACTCTGACATAAATAACCCTTTTAGCAATTATTTTACTGTTGCGTTCTCAACAAGTAATTCATGAACCTTATTCTGAAGAGCTTCCTGTGCAAGATATGGTTTACCGTATGATTCAAGTGTTGTATCATAGCTTCCCTCACCATACATTTCTTCAATGTATGCCTTGATATCATCATCACTGACACTAATATTATTATTCTCAGCGATTGCCTGATGAGCAAGAATACTTGTACATTCATTCTTAGCTGCTTCATCAACACTTGCCTGATAATCTTCCTGACTCATACCGGTGTATTCTTCAAAGCTTGAGAATCCCTGTCCCGAATAGCTTATGTATAACTGGTTCATGTATTCATATGAAGACTGATCTGAATACATCTTAAGTGCCATAAGCTGCTTTAAGTACTTTGATGGATACTTTGAAACGCTGCTATTTTCATTAATATAGTTAGTTATATACTGATCAAGCTGACTCTTATAGTATGAATCTTCAAGGTACTTCCTGTATTCAGTAACGCTTTTACATCCTGTTGCCTTAAGATTTTCTGCTACAAAACTGTCTGTAAACTGTGAAAGAGTGTATATTCCGTTAACAGTAATATTGAATACTGCATCTTTGCCTGCTAATTCAGCTTTTGCGTAATCGTCAGGGAATGTAACATTAATATCAAAGTTCTCTGAAACCTTATGTCCGATTATCTGGTCTTCAAATCCGGGAATATATGTACCTGAACCGATTTCAAGGTCTGTTCCCGCACCATCAGTAGATCCGCCTTCAAATTCAACTCCGTCAACTGAACCTACATAATCAAGATTAATTGTATCTCCTGATTCAACAGCTTTATCTGTTTCAGTGTCAAGAACCTTATGGTTATTAAGCTGCTTTTCCATTTCTTCTGCGAACATGTCTTCAGTATATTCAACCTCCGACTTAGGAACGCTGATGCTTAAATAATCAGAAGGAAGGGTTACAATTGATGATGCCTTAATTTTTTCAACCATTCCCGCATCTGTTAAGTACTTACCGTATTCACCGTTAGGCTCTACTACTGCTGCCTGCTTAATGGCTGCTGTTACAATTGAAAAAACAATCGCTCCTAAAATAAGTGCTATCGCAAGTATTCCGATAATTGCGCCAAATAATCCTTCTCTTTTAACATGTTCATTTTTCTTTTTTCTGTCAATTCTCTTCTGTTTGCTCTTGCTGATTTCAGAAGATGCAACATTTTCATTTTTACTCATCTAATTAATTTCCTCCACTTTTTCATAGCCTTTTTCACCGTCATAAACTTTTCCGAGTCTTTCAGCCTCTGACTTTCTATCCCATAACAGAGAAAAATGAGCCTCGGTTCCCGCCTTGATTCTTTTAATATTTTCAATATGCTTTAAGTTTATAACAACTGCCGCCATCATTAATATTAAGAAGCTGGCTATTGATTGTCTTGTATATCCATAAACGATTGCAAATACAACCGATATACTCATAGGTACGACACATATGTAGTTAGTTACTACTGCGAGCACCACTGCAATTGCAAGAAGTACTACGAACATTTTAGGGTCAAGTGCCAATATTGTACCGCCAAGCGATGCCAATCCTTTTCCGCCTCTAAAGTTCATATAGAATGGAAAAATATGCCCTAAAATTGCGCACGTCCCGGCAAGAGGACCAATAAATACCCTGTCAGGTAATATCTTCATTGCAAGTGTGCATACAAGAAATGCTTTAAAAATATCCGTAAGTGCAACAATAATCCCTGCTTTTTTACCCATCATAATTACAACATTGGATGCACCGGCATTTCCCGAACCATGCTGTCTTATATCATACCCCTTAAGCTTTGATAAGAAATACGACAGATTAAAATTGCCAATAACATAGCTCATTATCATTATTAAAATTACTGTGATAAATTCGCTCAATTCACACCTCAAATTATCTTAAGGTCTCATACATAAGTATTGCCGCAGCAACAGATGCATTAAGTGATTCGACCTTACCCTTCATTGGAATCTTAACAAGAGTGTCAGCCTTATCAGAAGCCTCATCTGTAAGACCTCTCCCTTCATTACCGATTAGAATCATTAAACGGTCATTATAGTCTACATCTCTATATGAACATTCTCCTTTAAGATGTGCTGCATAAACCATAACTCCATGACTCTTAATTGTATCAATGGCGTCGTAAAGATCATCAGTAAATACAACAGGAATTCTGAACACAGAACCCATGGTAGACCGTACAACCTTAGCTGAATATATATCTACCGTATTTAATCCGGCAAGAATAAAATCAAATCCCGCCGCTTCAGAGGTCCTTACTATTGTACCCATATTTCCCGGGTCCTGAAGTCCCTCAAGTGCTATTATTTTAAGTGGTCGTCCCTCATATTCTGTAAGAATATCATCAAGAATACGCACATTAACTTTAACGACTATGAGAATCCCCTGCGGAGTAACAGTATCAGACATTTTCTTAAATACGCTGTCTGAAACTACTTCATACTGCATTTTATCAAGCTTATTGTATACATCAAGCATCGCGCCTATGTGTTTTGATTTATCTACATTAAACAGACGCTCATAAAAGCTTTCCGAAATATATACTTCCGTTATTTTTGAGGGATCAGCCTCTAAAAACATTTTCGTGCCTTCGGCCACAAAGCTACTAACACTCATTCTCTCCTTCTTAGATGAAATGAGTGCGGACACGTGTTTGATTTTTGAATTGTTTACGCTTGTAATCATTATAAAATACGCGAAACCTGATATTCGTATTCATCTATTGTCTTTGTCATTGCAAGTGCTTCGTCAATGTCAAAGTCAACAAACTCACCATGCTTAAATGCAACTACTCTGTTAGATTTGCCTTCACAAAGAAGATCTGCCGCATAGGCTCCCATCATTGAAGCATAATAACGATCCTTACATGTAGGAGCTCCGCCCCTTTGCATGTATCCGAGAATTGTTGCTCTTGTCTCAATTCCCGTAGCAGCTTCAATACGCCTTGCCATTGATGTGGAATGTCCGATTCCTTCCGCATTGATAATAAGGTGATGCGTTTTTCCGCGCTTTCTTCCTGCGATGATATCATCAATGATTGCCTGTTCGTTAAAGTCATACTTTTCAGGAAGAAGAATGTTTTCCGCACCGTTAGCTACACCGCACCATAATGCAATATATCCTGCATTTCTTCCCATTACTTCGATTATTGAGCATCTCTCATGTGATGAGGATGTATCTCTTATTTTATCTATTGCTTCCATGGCCGTATTTACAGCCGTATCGAATCCGATTGTATAGTCTGTACATGAAATATCAAGGTCAATTGTTCCCGGAACACCGATAGTGTTAATTCCGTGCTTTGAAAGTGCCTGTGCTCCTCTGTAAGAGCCGTCACCGCCAATGACTACAATTCCGTCAATGCCGTGCTTTTTACAAATATCGGCCGCCTGCGCCTGACCTTCTTCATATTTAAATTCTTCACAACGTGCAGTTCTTAATATCGTTCCTCCCCGCTGAATGATTTCAGAAACATCATTTCGCTGCATTTCCGAAATTTCCTCATTCAGAAGGCCTGCATATCCTCTCTGAATACCGACAACTCTCTTGCCGTTGGCAAGTGCTTTTCTTACAACAGCTCTGATTGCCGCATTCATGCCTGATGCATCACCGCCGCTTGTTAAAACACCTATTGTTTTTATTTCTTTTTCTTTTCCTTTAGCCATATATTTTTCCTCAAAAAACCGCTCTCTAAATTTTATCTTTTTTTCGATAATAAATCAACTAATCAACGGCTTTCACATTATTTTCACCAAATAATGAAGAAAGTGTTGAGACAAGTGTAGAATCGGCATTTACAAAAGTATTATCAAGCTTTTTTCTAAGCCGCTTTGATTTATCGGCATTGTCTATTACAATGTACACTTCATCAGTTCCCTTTGAAGTCTTAAGAATCGAATTAAGTGTATTATCCTGTTTTCTATACTCTTCCATTGAACTAAACATAATAAAGAGTTTCCTGCCATTTCCCTCAAAACGCCTTATTACATTGCACATAATCTTTCCGTCTTTGTCCTCTTCTATTTTAGCTCTTCCGCTTATGATGACCTTTTCGTTTTCTGAAAGCCAGCCCTTAACTTCCTCGTATTGTCTGTGCCATATCATGCACTCAACCGTACCTGTTAAGTCTTCAACTAATGCAATAGCATATGAATCACCGTTACGCTTTGATATTCTCTTTTCAAGCTTTTCAATTATTCCACCGATGACAACTTCCTGATTATCACGAATTTTTATTTCATCCTCATTAATTCCCGTGCCGGACTGTGTATCATCCTCTTCATCTGTTGCAAGATAAAAGTCGGTACATACGTTAGTTGTGTGCTTTTTAAGATATTCTGAATATTTTTCAAGCGGATGACCTGAAACATATACACCAAGCATTTCCTTTTCAAATCGTAGTTTCTGCTCTTTTTCGAATTCTCCGACATCAGGATACTGAATCTTAAAGCTCTGCTTTTCTTCTTCAGGTGCAAAATCAAACAGGCTCATCTGCCCTGTCATTGTGTCTTTTTTATCTTTATTACTCTTATCAATAATCTGCTCATACACAGCCATAAGCTGCCTTCTTGTCTTTAAAAAGCAGTCAAAGGCACCTGCCTTAATAAGTGCTTCAACAGTCCTCTTATTGACCTCCTTAGATGAAAGTCTTCTTACGAAATCTTCGAGGTCGCTAAATTTGCCGTTTTCATTTCGCTCTCTTACGATTTCATCGACAACGTTACTTCCGACACCTTTAACCGCTGCAAGTCCGAATAATATTTTGTCTTTGCTTGCGGAAAATCCCGAATACCCTTCGTTAATATTCGGAGGTAGGACCTTGATTCCTAAATTTCTTACGGCAGCAATATATAACGGTATCTTCTTGGGATTACCGATGACTGATGATATTAAAGCTGCCATATATTCAACAGGATAGTGATATCTTAAATATGCTGTCTGGTATGTGACATGCGCATAAGCAGCTGCATGTGATTTGTTGAATCCATACGTTGAGTACTGTACTATCCAGTTATAAATTTCATCCGCGATTTCTTCCTTAATACCATTTCCAACACAACCAGGGATTTTAACCTCCTCGATATTACCTGATTTATCGCTTATTTTCTCGACACCGCCGTAAATGAACATCTTACGTCTCTCGGCGATAACCTCTTCTTTCTTCTTGGAAATTGCACGTCTGAAGTTATCGGCAAGACCCATAGGGAATCCTGCAAGCTCCTGTACAATACGAAGGACCTGCTCCTGATATATAAGCGAACCCGCGGTATCCTTAAGAATAGGCTCAAGCTCAGGGCATAGATATTTAACAGACTCAGGATTATTCCTAGTCTGAATGTATGAATCAATAAAAGGTATTGTAGCCGGTCTGTAAAGTGCAATTCCTGCAATAATGTCTTCTAGATTCTTAGGCTTAAGACGCGTCATGAAGTTAGTCATTCCGTCACTTTCAAGCTGGAAAACTCCTTCTGTTTCTCCTCTTCCTATCATCTGATAAACGCCCTTGTCATCATAATCGATTGAAGACATATCAACCTTTATTCCCTGATTCCTATAGACGTTCTCTACAGTATCATCAATGACAGTTAAATTTCTAAGTCCTAAGAAGTCCATCTTAAGAAGGCCAAGTTCTTCAAGAACCGGCGCCTCAAACTGCGTTGTAATTGTGCTTCCGTCCCTGCTTAGTGCCATTGGAACAAATTCATCAACTCGCTCAGGCGAAATAAGAACGCCTGCTGCATGGATCGAACTCTGCCTCGGAAGTCCCTCAAGCTTCTTAGCCATATCAACGATGTATTTTATTTCATCATCAGTTTCATAAAGCGCTCTGAATTCAGGGTTGGCTTCAAGTGCCTTATCAAGTGTAATCTTTGGGTCAAAAGGAACAAGCTTTGACAATCTGTTGCCAAGCTCAATCGGCTTATCGAGAACTCTTACAACATCCTTAAGTACTCCCTTTGCAGCCAAAGTGCCGAATGTAATAATCTGGCACACATGGTCGCGCCCATATTTTTCATTGACGTATTCAATAACTTTGCCTCTGCCTTCGGGTGCAAAGTCGGTATCAATATCGGGCATCGACACACGATAAGGATTCAGGAAACGCTCAAAGTATAAATCAAACTTAATCGGATTTATTTCTATAATATCAAGGCAGTATGAAACTAACGAACCTGCTGCGGAGCCTCGTCCCGGTCCTACCGTTATTCCGTTGTTTTTAGCGTATTTTATAAAATCTGAAACAATTAAGAAGTAATTTACAAATCCGAGGTTATCAATAATATTAAGCTCGTATTCTATTCTGTCTTTTAGCTTCTTAAGCTCATCTGCCTTACTCTCATCACTGCATTCTTCAGGGAATTTTCTTTTAAGTCCTTCTTCACAAAGCATTTCTATATAGCTTCTTGAAGTATACCCTGCCGGCACATCAAAAGGCGGCAGATGATAATTACCGAATTCTATTGTGACATCGCACATATCCGCGATTTTCTGTGTATTCTCTATTGCTTCAAGAGCATACGGGAAAAGAGCACGCATCTGCTCTTCACTTTTGACATAAAACTGTCCGCCCTCATAGCGCATTCTGTCTTCATCATCGACCTTTTTCCCGGTCTGAATACAAAGAAGCAAGTCATGTGCTATTGCATCCTCTGCCTTCGTATAATGAATATCATTCGTACATACAAGAGGAATATTTAATTCCTTACTCATTCTAATAAGAGCCTGATTGACAGTCTGCTGTTCTAATATTCCATGGTCCTGTAGCTCAAGGAAATAATTCCCCTCACCAAAGCAGTCTCTGTACTTGATAGCCTGCTTACATGCTTCATCGTAGAGTCCCTTAGAAATGTATCTTTGGACTTCTCCCGCAAGACATGCCGAAAGACATATTATTCCTTCGTGATATTTATTAAGGATTTCCATGTCCACTCTTGGTCTGTAATAAAATCCTTCAATATAGCCTGCGGATACGATTTTCATTAGGTTTGAGTATCCTAAATTATTTTTGGCAAGAAGAATAAGATGGTAATATCTGTCTTCACCACCTGTGATTTCCTTGTCAAAACGCGAGTTAGGAGCGACATACACCTCGCATCCCAGTATAGGCTTAATGCCTTCTTTATTGGCTTCGCGGTAGAAATTAATGACGCCGAACATATTGCCGTGGTCTGTAATTGCCGCTGCATTCATGCCAAGCTCTTTAACACGCTTTACGTAGTCTTTTATTTTATTTGAACCATCCAGAAGCGAATATTCTGTATGTGTATGCAAATGTACGAACATGTGTTTATTATACCATAATCAAGGTAAAAAAATACTTAATCTTTTTAAAATAAAAAACACCCTATACATGGAATATTCAACATGCAGAGGGTGTTTATTTTGTCAAGATATAGCTTTAATTCAAATTAAAGATACTTCTTAAGTGCGTCAACCTTATTTAATTCTTCCCATGGAAGCTTAACGTCTGTACGTCCGAAGTGTCCGTAAGCTGCTGTAGCCTTGTAAATAGGACGACGAAGGTCAAGCATCTTGATAATTCCTGCAGGACGAAGGTCGAAATTCTCACGTATTGCTTCAACAATCTTAGCGTCTGCAATTTTGCCTGTTCCAAATGTATCAACCATGATTGAAGTAGGCTGTGCAACACCGATTGCATATGAAAGCTGTATTTCACATCTGTCTGCAAGTCCTGCAGCAACAATGTTCTTTGCAACGTATCTGGCAGCATATGCAGCTGAACGGTCAACCTTTGTGCAGTCCTTTCCTGAGAAAGCGCCGCCGCCATGACGAGCCATTCCGCCGTATGTATCAACGATAATCTTACGTCCTGTAAGTCCTGCATCACCGTGTGGTCCACCGATTACGAAACGTCCTGTTGGGTTGATGAAGAACTTTGTATCGTCATCAATAAGCTCCTTTGGAAGGATTGGATCAAATACATACTTCTTAATATCCTCATGAATCTGTTCCTGAGTAACATCTTCATCATGCTGCGTTGAAAGAACTACTGCCTCAAGTCTTACAGGCTTATTGTTCTCATCGTATTCAACTGAGACCTGTGTCTTTCCATCAGGACGAAGATACTTAAGTGTTCCATCTTTTCTTACATCTGTAAGCTTCTTAGCAAGCTTGTGAGCAAGAGAAATTGAGTATGGCATATATTCCTCTGTCTCATTTGTTGCATAACCAAACATCATACCCTGGTCTCCGGCACCTGTGTCAAGGTCATCAGTAAGTGAACCCTGCTTAGCTTCAAGTGCCTTGTCAACACCCATTGCGATGTCTGCTGACTGCTTATCAAGTGCTACAAATACTGCACATGAATTTCCGTCAAGTCCCTTCTTACCATCATCATATCCAATCTCTAATACTGTTTCACGAACAATTGCAGGGATATCAAGCTGAGCATTTGTTGTGATTTCTCCTGTAACAAGTACAAAACCTGTACATGAAGCTGTTTCGCATGCAACACGACTCATTGGATCCTGTGCAAAGCATGCATCAAGGATTGCATCTGACACTGCGTCGCAGACTTTGTCAGGATGTCCTTCTGTGACTGATTCTGAAGTAAATAAAAATTTTTCCATCTTCTAAACTCCTTTTTACTGTCCATATCTGATTAGCTCATATACAAAAGCAATAAAAAGGTCCGCTTGAATAAGCGGACCTGAATTTCATATTAACAAATCCTCTTATTGATCAGCTTAACTGCTCTAGGAAAGCACCTACCTGTAAATACAAGGGGTTGCTGTGGCTTCATAGACCCTATGCGCCTCCACCACTCTGAATAAGAGCTAAAAATTATGGAATTTTCCTACGTGACTACAATATCATTAACTGCCTGAATCGTCAAGCAAATTAATTACTAACCGAACATGTATTGTATTTTATACATTACAACAGCTGTTCTATATAAAGTTTGTTACGATTTTCCTTTTCAAGATCTACAAAAGTACCGTCAGTAAGTTTTATTAATGGTCTTGAAACTGCATTATTATGAATAAGAACTATATCGCCCTGTCTTTTATCATTAAGTACTACACGGTTATTAAGGTATGTATTTCCGACATTCTCAAGGAATGTAAGAATAAACCTTGAATCATATTTTTGAAGTCCTTCATCTTCAAAAATAGCAATAACCTTAAACGGACACATAGGTCCTCTGTATACTCTCGCTGCGGTCATTGCATCGTAAACATCCGCAATTGCAACTATTTTTGCAAAATCAGGAATCTTATCACCCTTTACAGAAAGTGGATATCCACCTCCATCACATCGCTCATGATGCATAAGCGCCGCATCCTTAATTCTTGGATCAATATTGAGGTTCTTAAGAATCTTATAACCTTCTATCGTATGCTGCTTAACCTGTCTGTATTCATCGCTTGTAAGCTTGGACGGCTTCTTGATGATTGATTCAGGAATTGCTATCTTACCTATGTCATGTAATAACCCGGCAAGAGTCAGTACCTTAATGTCGTCCTTTGACAATGAAAGCCATTTTCCGAAAATATTACAGATAAGGGAAACACTCATGCTGTGAACATAAGTCATATCATCGTAAGTACGCATGCTGTGAAGCATATCGAACATGCCTATTGAAGTAGTTCCTTTTGATATAAGACTCGTTACAGACTGAAGCATTACTTCTGTATTTATTGAATTCTTCTCTATTATGTCGTGAAGATATCCCTGTAACGCCTCTGTATTATTAGTAAAGCTCTTCTGAAATTCGATATATTGCTTAGTGGCCTTTATTCTCTGTGAATATGTGAGATTTGATTCTGTGTCTTTAAATGAATCTGCTACAAGGGTCGAAGCCTTATTTTCAAGAGTCACATCTGAAAAGCCGGTATCATCAACATCTTCTTCCACACGAATAGACAAGACCGAATAATACTCAAGCCTTGTAATGATTTCGTCCGTAAGAACCGTACCCTTTTCAACAATAAGCTGATTATTGAAGGAATACACGTCTTCAGCTGTAATAAGCCCCGGAATAAGTTCTGATACCTTAACTCTCTTCAAATAATTAACCTACTCTTAACTTAAACTTCCTGACTTCCTTTTCTTCAGTTACTTTTTCAATGAGTGCTCCAAGTCCCTGAAGTTTTCTAGGAAAGTCCTCATAGCCTCTCTCTATATAATGGATATCCTCTATTGTAGAAAATCCCTCAGCCGCTAATGCCGCAATTACCAATGCAGCTCCGGCTCTTAAATCAGGGGCGCTAATATTTGCTCCCGATAATTTCTCGACACCTTCAATAATAGCCACATTTCCTTCAACCTTAACCTGCGCGCCCATTCTTGTCAACTCATCAACATATTTGAATCTGTTTTCAAAAATGCTTTCTGTAACAATACTTGTACCCTCTGCCATAGAAAGGGCTATGGCGCCCTGTGGCTGCATATCCGTAGGGAATCCCGGATACGGAAGTGTTTTAATATTTGTCTTTCTAAGTCTTCCGTTTGAAACGACTCTTACTGAATCGTCATATTCATATACTTCGCATCCCATCTCTATAAGCTTAGCACTTATTGATTCAAGATGCTTAGGAATTACATTCTTAATCAGTACGTTGCCTCCTGTGATTGCAGAAGCAAACATAAATGTTCCGGCCTCTATCTGGTCGGGAATTACCGAATAAGTGGTACCATGGAGCTTCTCAACACCTCTTATTCTGATTGTATCCGTACCGGCGCCTTTAATGTTGGCACCCATACTGTTAAGGAAGTTCGCAATATCTACAACGTGAGGCTCCTTAGCCGCATTTTCTATTATTGTCTTTCCTTCTGCTAAAACAGCGGCGAGCATGATATTTATTGTTGCGCCGACTGATACTACGTCTAAATAAATATCAGTACCTTTAAGCTTGTCTGCTTCGGTAGATACAATACCGCCCTTTACATCAACCGTTGCACCAAGTGCCCTAAAGCCTTTAATGTGCTGGTCTATTGGTCTTGTTCCGATTTTACATCCACCCGGTAATACAACTCTTGATCTGTGATACTTTCCTGTAAGAGCACCTATCATGTAATATGAAGCTCTTATCTTTCTCATCTGGCTTTCGGAAACTTCAGTCGTATCAATTGCTATTGCATTTACCCTGATTGTATTCCTGTCAATATGCTCTACCATGCATCCTATTGACTGCATTGCCTGTATAAAAGCATTTATATCACTGACATCAGGCAGATTTTCTATAATAACTGTCTCATCGGTAAGCATTGCACCCGCTAATATTCCAAGCGCGGCGTTTTTAGCTCCCGCTATATTTACTTCACCTTTAAGAGCGTTTCCGCCCTTAATTATGTATTGTTCCATTGTGTCCCTTTTTTATACTCTTGTCCTTATCTCTTCTTTCTCTTAAGAGATTTCTTTCTTATAAACACACCTAATCTAGTGTATTTTACAACTACAAATGTGTAATGTAAAGACTATGGATTAATAATAATTAATTTAAATACTTAAGCGGGTTGACCTGTGAGCCTCCGACAAGTATCTCAAAATGTAAATGTGGTCCTGTTGAAATACCTGTATTACCCGATAATGCTATCTTTTCACCCTGCTTTACGCTTTGTCCTGCTTTTACAAGTACCTTACTACAGTGTCCGTATCGTGATTCCTTACCATCAGGATGTCTAATATATACAACATATCCGTATCCCGAGCCCCATCCGGCTTTAGTAACCACACCACCACTTGTCGCTCTTATTGCAGTTCCTGTCGAAACAGCAAAGTCCATACCTTTATGGTAAGTACTCGCTCCCTTCTTAGGTGCTTTTCTCCTACCAAATGATGATGATACCCTGCCTGATACAGGATAAATGTATGTTGGAGGAGTCTTTGTGCCCCTTTCAACTATCTTAGGAATTGCTTCCTTTACTATATTTTCATATACGATATCAACTCTGACCTGCTCATCATTCTTATATGTAATATCGGCTATCATCTTTCTATAGCCTTTTTCCGGCTCCTGAAGTACCTTCTGCTCAGTCGTATACCAATCATCATTATCGATATACTGAACTTCTGCATCATAATAATCTGCAAAGTATTTCTCTTCTGTTTTAAGAATTGAAAGCTCAGGCTCAGGTGATGTTACCTTAAGTTCATCACCGACATGGAGCATACTGTTTTCATTTTCAAGCGTAGATGAATTCATTTCAAGAAGCTCATCAACGCTAAGACCATTTTTCTGTGCTACAAGACCAATAGTGTCTCCCGATTCAACTACGTAAATTTTGCTCGTTTCTTTTTCCTTGGTAACCTCAGCAATGGCTGCATCAAGTGTACTTATTTCGTCCTTATCAACGTATGTCTTTACTACTTCGACATTTTCATTAAAATCAATGCTCTTAATACCAAGCGTAAAGCCTATTTCCTCGTATTCATTCGCTTCATTATAGAACTGCTCGAATTTCTGGCTGATTCCTGCCTTAGGCAAAACATCAACCTCTTCTTCTTCATTATCATCAGACTTTTCATCGTTTCTGACCATTTCTGTAGTTAATACGTCAAGCTCTCTTGTAGGGTCAAGTACAAGATTAACAGAATATGTATCTTCCGTATCGTAAACATTTTTGGCAGCTTCAAGTAACGCAATTACTTCATCTGCCGTTTTAAGCTTAACAGTAAATCTGTTAATCTTAACCTCGTATGCGGATTCCTTTGTTTCAACCGAGTTTTCAAGCATAAGCCTGTATACATTTTCTTCAATTTCCTCATCTGTATTTATTGTACCAAAAATTTCCGTACTTCCTCTTAAAACAATGTCTGCTTTAATGAGTACAAGTCCGGTATTTTCTCTTGCAACCCTTTTTCTGGCGTTTGTAACTATTGAGTCAATCCTTGAAGTATCTTCAACCGTACCTACAAGAGTACCGTTCATATATACCGAAACAAGGTTTGTTCCATCTGCATCCTTTGAATACTTTTTAAGTCCCGGAGCACACAGAAAAATGACCATCGCAACTAAAAACATAGTGGAATAATGAACATATCCGACAAGTCTGTGATGCTTTGTAAAAAATCCGGTTGCTTTTGGGATATTTGCACCTTTATGTTTTTTTGTATTTTTCTCTTCTTTTATGCGTCTTCCCATAAAACAATTTTATTTCAAAAAGCCGTTTACAATCTGTTCTTCTGCTTCTGATTCCGAAAGTCCAAGTGTCATGAGCTTAATAATCTGCTCTCCCGCGATTTTTCCGATGGCAGCCTCATGAATAAGTGCTGCATCAATATCTGATGCGAGAAGCTGCGGAGATGCAAGTACCTTTGCATTATCCATAATAATTGAGTCGCATTCCGAATGTCCCGCACACTTATTATTGCCGTTAAGCACACTGATAAAATGCTGTGTACTCTCATCCTTTGCAACCGTTCTGCTGATTAAATTGCAACTGCAGTTTTCTCCGTTTAAATCAGCCTTAAAGTCAGAAACCGCATTCTGCTTTCCGGTCGTCATTACCTTTTCCCTTATCACAAGGCTTGAATTGTCACCTAATACACATTCTGACTTTCTGATTGTGTCATCAATTCCGGAAATCTGAGTCATCTCCATTTCCATTGAAGCACCTTCATCAAGGAAAACCTTTGTTGTTGGATTCATAACTCTCTTTTCTCTTCCTTCACCTTCTCCGTAATGCTTTTCAACATAGCGGATTTTGGCATTTTTACCAACGTGAAATGTATGAATTCCGGAATGCTCGCTGTCCATATTACCACAGCTGTGAATACCGCAACCCGCAATTATGGTAACATCTGAATCTTCTCCGATAATAAAATCATTGTAAACTACTTCCTTAAGTCCTGCCTTTGAAATGACAAC
Source organism: Lachnospiraceae bacterium (assembly GCA_004552595.1). Lineage (GTDB taxonomy): Bacteria > Bacillota > Clostridia > Lachnospirales > Lachnospiraceae > UBA2868. The sequence goes on from SFNX01000037.1 coordinate 14,902, forward strand.
CGGAATATGTACGCTTTCATTTTTCGTACCCGGCTTAATAATAATATCAATCCCCGGCTTATCAGTCTTTGGCACAATTTCAATATTTGCAGTCGAATTTCTTCCTGCACTTTCGCCATTTGCTCTAATGTTGTATGCGCCTACCGGTAAAGCGTCAAGTTCTGCCACTTCCTTAAGCAGGCTCTTTTGTATTTCATTCATGTTTTACTCCTGTTATTCTTCTGCTTTATCTGACAATACCTTACAAGTACCCTGCGGATTAGAAAGGAGTAACGGCAAAATCAGATCCTTATCCTCATATTTATCCACTTTACCATCCTTAAGGTATACTATTTTATTTGCAATATTTAATATTCTCTCCTGATGGCTGATGAT
>SFNX01000138.1 GCA_004552595.1 Lachnospiraceae bacterium
AATTAGAAAGTGCTCTTTGAAAGCATATATTCACTTTGACCGGTACATTAGTCCTGTACATAAGGCATCAATGCAACGTGTCTTGCTCTCTTAACAGCAACTGTTATTGCTCTCTGATGCTTAGCGCATGTACCTGTGATTCTTCTTGGAAGAATCTTACCACGCTCTGATACGAACTTTCTGAGTGTGTTTGTATCCTTGTAATCAATTACTTTATCTTTTCCGCAGAAAATGCAAACTTTCTTACGTCTGCGGATTCCAGGTCTTCTTCTTGGTGAATCGCCTTCACCCTGTGCTTTATTATAAGCCATTAGTGTTTCCTCCTACTATTGTTTAAGCAAAAGGTAATTCCTCGTCGATGCCATCCGGGATTGGCATAAATCCGTCAGCAACGTCTGCAGGCTGTGATGTCTGACCTGAGAATCCTGCATTGCCACCGCCAAAATCAGCTCCCTGGCTACTTGCATTCTTGCTCTCAACGAACTCGTGCTCATCTACGATTACATCTGTAGTATAGACTGTCTGACCATCTTTATTAGTGTATGATCCAGTCTGGATACGACCCTGTACTAAGATCTTAGTACCTTTCTTAAGATACTTCTCAGCAAATTCTGCTGTACGACCAAATGCTGTGCAGCGGATAAAATCTGCTGTCTGCTCATCCGGACCTGCATTCTGTCTGCGACGTCTGTCTACTGCAAGTGTATAGCTTGCAATTGCCATAGAACCTTCGCCTACTGAATATCTAACTTCTGGGTCTCTAGTTAATCTACCGATAAGAATTACTTTATTCATATTATCACTCTTTCTATTATGCCTCGTCCTGATTAACGATCAAGAAACGAAGAACGTTATCCATGATGCGGACTCTGTTCTCGATTTCGGCAGGAGCTGATGTTTCAGCTTCGAAGTGAATGAAATAGAAGTATCCTTCTGACATCTTCTGGATGTCATAAGCAAGCTTCTTCTTGCCACTCTCTTCAACGTCTGAGATAGTGCCGCCAAATCTGGTAACATAACCTTTTACCTTCTCAAGCACTTTAGCTCTCTCCTCGTCCTCGATCTTAGCATTAAGAACAACGGCTAATTCATATTTGCTCATGCTAGTACCTCCTTTTGGTCTCTGGCCTTGTCTATCAGTGACAAAGCAAGGAATTTTATTACATCACGAGTCTATATCTTACCATACAAAACCGCCCTTTTCAAGCACAAGATACTGTGTTTTTCGCATAAATCGGAATAAATAAAAGCTTCCTGATTCTATAAATTATCTAAATTCTATTACCCGACCTCTATCTGAGAAAGCACCTTTCCAATCTTATCATATATTACAAGGTCAGCCTTATAGTCCATTGGTGTCTTAGACATATTAATAAGTACAAGCCTGTTACCTCTATAGTAGTCAATAAGTCCTGCCGCCGGATATACATTAAGACTTGTTCCGCCAATAATAAGCATATCTGCATTAGATATTGCATTAAGCGCTCCATTCATTGTATTAGAATCAAGTCCTTCTTCATAAAGAACAACATCAGGCTTAATAGGTCCGTTACACTTATCGCACTTTGGCACACCATCAGATTCAATAATATAATTTATATCAAAAAACTTACCGCAGTTTTCACAATAATTCCTTAATACTGAGCCGTGAAGCTCATAAACCTTCTTAGAGCCTGCCGCCTGATGAAGACCGTCAATATTCTGTGTAACTACTGCTGTTAACTTACCCTTTTCTTCAAGTTCTGCAAGCTTAAGGTGTGCCTTATTTGGTAAGGCATCTGTATATATCATTTTATCCCTGTAGAATCTGTAAAACTCTTCAGGTTTTCTTCTGTAAAACGTGTGGCTTAATATCTCTTCCGGAGGATAGTCATACTTCTGGTTATATAAACCATCAACACTCCTGAAATCAGGTACGCCGCTTTCTGTAGATACTCCGGCTCCGCCAAAAAACACAATTCTGTTGCTTTCATCAATCCATTTCTGGAGTGTCTCAATTTCTGACATATTAACCCTCCTTTTGTACGGCTATTTCCATTTTCCCTTTACATACTTTAACGTTGTCCTGATTAATAATTTCAACCTTAACAGTGATTACGTTAAAAGTATCTGACTTATCTGTTACTTCTCCGGTAATTGTAAGCTCATCTCCAACATATACCGGCTTTCTGAAGTTAACCTCTGTCTTCTGAATTAGTGAATTCCTACCAGGCAGATACACACCTGCAAGTGTTGATAAATAAGAAGCTGTCAGCATTCCGAATGCAACACACCTTTCATGTCCCATAGACTTAGCATATTCAATATCATTATGAAGCGGGTTAATATCTCCCGTAATCTCACGGAACTTATCCCTGTCTGCTTCAGTAACGATAACACGAAAACTTTCCTTATGTCCTATAGATATTTCCTCGTATGTATATGTATTCATAAGCTTCCTATATCATTGACAAAATCAAATCAACCATCTGTCCGACATTCTCAAGAGAATTTACTGTCTTAATGTCAAATTTGACTTTAAATTCCTTCTCCATCCCAACGATAAGCTGAATGTGTTCAAGTGAATCCCAGTCCTCTATATCTTCTGAATTGGTAGAATCCGATATAACAAGCTCATCATCATCAAATACATCCCTGAAAATATCGGTTACTCTTTCAAAAACTTCTTCTCTGCTCACTCTCTTCTCCTTACATTTGAAATATATCACTTATAATGTCCAATTAATCGGACACCTTTTATGTTATTTTCTTAATAAGACCTGCTTCGAATAATTGTGAACATACTTTAATTACTCTGTCTACAGGCTGCTCTATTATATCAGACAATGCGATACAATCATTACGTCCATCTGCATATGCGAGTACATCCTTTAGAGCAAGTGTATCCTGATATGATTCCTTAGAACTCATAGTAGGCATTAGGCCTCTCTTTCCAAGCTGTGCCTCACAAAGGCATGTAACAATATACGTATCGTTATTCTCAAGTGCCTCTATACACTTAATCATTACATCAAGGCTTCCTCCAAGTCCATCAGGAGATATGATATCAAGATTATCAGCTGATGTATGATATTCCGGATATACATGGAACTTAGATCTGCAAAAGCACACCATAGGTATATCGACACCCGGAGCCTGGTACTGTCTTTCGTCGGATCCGCGCTTAATGTATGGATACTCGATGAAATCCTTATAGTGGTATTTGAGTACATTTGTGAGTACCCTGTCAGCAAGTGTGTCTGAGTATCTTGAATGTACAATTGAATATGTTCTGTCATCACCTACACATGTAAGATTAAATGCACATTTAACATTTTCCTTGAGTTCATCAAGATGCTTACTGATATATGTAATTGCACCGATTGTTTCAGGGGCAAGTACAAGTCTGTAGCTGTATTTTCTATTCTTCATGCCTAATATGTAATTAGCCAGGAATACTATTAATGCCGGACCTGAACACTCATTATTAGCCATTGATGGATGACATATATAGCTTGAGAAAAATATTTCTTCTTTAGTTTCACCCGGGATTAATATTTCAGCATATGTAAGACTGCCCTCTTCAAGACTTGACTTTATAACTGCGTGATATTCTCCTTCTTCAAGTGAGTCAAGCATATTCTTAGTCATTGCAAATCCCCATCTCTCCTTATAATAGGATGTTGAATACGGGATTACATCAGGCTGGTCGTTAAGTGTAAATATATGCTCCTTTAATTCACTTAACGGAAGCTTTATATCTATTGGTGTAGAATATCCAAGCACATGAAGATTATTGTCCTTAAAGTCAATAATTCTTTCTCCTGCTTCATTCTCAATATATGCTTCCGTAATGTTCCATTCCTTCGGAACCTCCCAGTCAAATACCTTTGTACCGGTAGGAACCTCTGTCAGAATTAA
>SFNX01000139.1 GCA_004552595.1 Lachnospiraceae bacterium
GCGTTCTCGTCTGCTTTTTTATCGACTCCGAGAACCTCATAATAATCTCGCTTTGTCTCTGCCATTGTTGTTCTCCGTTAATAAACGTCTATATTCCCAAAAAGTAGGCGGTATAGGAAATCCACTTACCGCCTACATTATTATTAAAAACTCAGGAATTTATATTATACTTCCTTATAGTCTCCGTCAACTACATCTGAGTCAAAACCTGCATCTGATGAAGTATCCTGTGAAGAAGTGTTAGCACCTGCTCCTGTAAATCCTGACATATCAGGACCTGCTCCCTGTGCACCTGCTGCCTGTGCCTGCTCATACATCTTCTCAAAAAGCTTCTGAGCTGCTCCCATAGCCTTTTCCTGTGCTGCCTTAAGCTCTGTTACCTGCTCAGGTGAAGCGTTTTCTGCATCGAATCCTTCAACCTTTTCCTTAAGTGCCTTAAGCTCTTCTTCTACTGCTGACTTATCAGCTGAATCAAGCTTGTCGCCTACTTCTTCGATAGCCTTCTCTGTCTGGAAGATAAATGAATCAGCATCATTCTTAGCATCAACTGCTTCTTTTCTTGCCTTATCCTGTGCTTCGTACTCAGCAGCTTCCTTAACTGCTCTTTCAATCTCGTCATCTGACATTGAAGTACCTGATGTAATAGTAATATGCTGTTCCTTACCTGTTCCAAGATCCTTAGCTGAAACGTTAACAATACCGTTAGCGTCAATATCGAATGTTACTTCGATCTGTGGCATACCACGTCTTGCAGGTGGGATACCGTCAAGTCTGAACTGTCCGAGTGACTTATTGTCTCTTGCGAACTGTCTCTCACCCTGTACTACGTTGATGTCAACGGCTGTCTGGTTATCTGCTGCAGTAGAGAAAATCTGGCTCTTCTTTGTAGGAATAGTTGTATTTCTCTCAATAAGGTGTGTAGCTACGCCTCCCATTGTCTCGATTGAAAGTGTAAGCGGTGTAACATCGAGAAGAAGAATATCTGTAGCTGCTGAATCACCGTCAAGCTTACCACCCTGAATTGAAGCACCAAGTGCTACGCACTCATCAGGGTTAAGTGCCTTTGAAGGCTCCTTTCCTGTAAGCTGCTTAACCTTTTCCTGTACTGCAGGGATACGTGTTGAACCACCTACTAAAAGTACCTGTCCAAGGTCTGCATTTGTAATTCCTGCATCCTTCATCGCATTCTGAACAGGAATTGCTGTTCTCTCTACCAAATCATGTGTAAGCTCATCAAACTTAGCACGTGTTAAGTTCATATCAAAGTGCTTAGGTCCTTCAGCTGTAGCTGTGATGAAAGGAAGGTTGATATTTGTAGTAGTAGCTGATGAAAGCTCTTTCTTAGCCTTCTCTGCTGCTTCCTTAATTCTCTGCATAGCCATCTTATCTGTTGATAAGTCAACACCTTCCTGCTTCTTGAACTCATCAAGCATATACTTAGCGATTACATTATCAAAGTCATCACCACCAAGGAAAGTATCACCGTTTGTTGAAAGAACCTCGATAACACCGTCACCGATTTCGATGATTGATACATCGAATGTACCGCCACCAAGGTCATATACCAGGATCTTCTGTTCCTTTTCATTATCAAGACCATAAGCAAGAGCTGCTGCTGTAGGTTCGTTAATAATTCTCTTTACATCAAGACCTGCAATTTTACCTGCATCCTTTGTTGCCTGACGCTGTGCATCATTAAAGTAAGCCGGAACTGTAATTACAGCTGAATCAACCTTTTCTCCAAGGTAGCTTTCTGCATCTGCTTTAAGCTTCTGAAGAATCATTGCTGAGATTTCCTGAGGTGAGTACTTCTTGTCATCAATTGTAACCTTTTCGTCCTTACCCATTTTTCTCTTAATTGAAGAAATTGTCTTTTCTGCATTTGTAACTGCCTGACGCTTTGCAGGATCACCGACAAGTCTTTCACCTGTCTTTGTAAATGCTACGATAGAAGGAGTTGTTCTTACACCCTCTGTATTAGCGATAACTGTAGGCTTACCACCTTCCATAACTGCTACGCAGCTGTTTGTTGTTCCTAAATCGATACCTATTGTTTTTCCCATCTTCTTGTCCTCCTGTATTATGAATTGGTTGTAATTTACTGTACTACTGCCACCATGCTGTGTCTTACGACCGAGTCTCTGTACATGTAGCCTTTTTGAAGCTCCTGAGCGATTATTCCGCTCTCATATTCGTCTGACTCAACCTGCATAACCGCATTGTGATAATTTGCATCGAACTCTACTCCGACAGCCTCGATAGGCTTTACTCCGAGATTTTCAAGTTCGGTAGTTAACTGTTTATATATCATGTTCATTCCCTGCGCTACCGGAGAATCCTTATCTTCTGCAGGGATAGCCTGGATGCCTCTTTCGAAGTTATCTATGACCGGAAGTATTTTCTCAATAACCGACTTAACTCCCATTCCGAACATTGCAGATTTTTCTGCTTCTGTTCTTCTTCTGAAGTTCTCGAACTCTGCCATCTGACGCTTTACTCTGTCTTCAAGCTCCTCGATTTTTTCATCCTTTTTGTCTTTTTTCTCTTTCTTCTCTTTCTTTTTTAACTTCTTATCTGACTTTTCTTCTTTGTCTTCCAAATCTTTATTATCTGCTTTATCATCTACCGCTTCCTGTGTCTCATCTGCTTTATCATCTACCGCTTCCTGTGTCTCATCTGTTGCATCATCAGAAGCGTTATCAGCTTTTTCTAAATCTTCTATAATCTCTTCAAGAATTTCTTCTTTATTTTTCTCTGACAACTCAGTTACCTCCTATTTCTATTCTTTCTTCTTATATAATGAATCAAGCTGTCCGGTTATTGACTTAAGTGTCTTAACAACTTTATCATAATCCATTCTCTTAGGTCCGATAATTCCTATCGTTCCCTTCATGCCCTCACCAATTTCATATGTGGCTGTTACTACTGAACAGTCCTTCATAGTATCTGTAGGGGCTTCATCTCCGATATATACCTGAATTCCTCTTGATGAAATCTCATCATTAAGCATTGTCTCATTGACAATTTCTGTGAGCTGCTTTTTCTCTTCAAATGCCGTTATTAAGCCAATAACGCTTTCCTTATCGGTAAGCTCCGGGTACTTAAATATGTTCTTAGCACCTGATGTATAAATCTCTAAATCGTCATCCGGCTTTATGACTTCGCTTACAGTATCAATAATATCCGATACTATATCGCTGTATTCGCCGGCCTGCTCTTTAAGCTTGGAAATCATTGCAAGATTTATCTCGTCTACAGACAGCCCGTTAAGCGATGTATTAAGCAGCATATTAAGCTTGAATATAACCTCATCATCAATCGGATCCTTAGCTTCGATGATTTGGTTCTTGATGATGTTACCATCTGCAACAATTACTGCAAGAATGCGATTCTGCTCCATCTTAGAAAGCTGAATGAACTTAATCTTAGTCCCCTTAATCTTTGGTGCTGAAACCATTGTTGCATAATTTGTATTCACTGCCAAAGAATTTGCAACCTGTTTAAGAAGCTTCTCAACCTTATCGGCTTTTTCTATGAGGAGCCCCTTCATATCCTCAACTTCCTTCTTCTCATCAGCAAGCATCTGATCTACATAGAATCTGTAACCCTTATCTGATGGAATACGGCCTGCCGATGTATGCGGCTGCATTAGATATCCGAGCTCTTCTAAATCTGCCATCTCGTTTCTGATAGTTGCAGGCGACAAATGCAAATCTTCATATTTAGAAAGGGTTCTGGAACCTACCGGCTCACCCGTCTCAAGATATGTCTTGATTACTGCATACAATATCTGTTTTTTACGCTGGTCAAGTTCCATAGTCGCTCCTTCTATCTTTTATTTCTGTTAGCACTCGTTTAAGTGGAGTGCTAACATCTGTACATAATATACTCCA
>SFNX01000038.1 GCA_004552595.1 Lachnospiraceae bacterium
TTCAAAGGAAGCAGATGAGACGACAAGACTTAAATACCGTTATCTTGATTTAAGAAACCCTTCAGTTAAATCAAAAATCGTATTAAGAAGTAAAATAGTTGCTGAGTTAAGAAAGAGCATGACTGAGCATGATTTCCTTGAAATAACAACACCGATACTTACATGCTCATCTCCTGAGGGTGCAAGAGACTATCTTGTTCCGGCAAGAAACCATCCGGGAAAGTTTTATGCCCTCCCACAGGCTCCTCAGCAGTTTAAGCAGATACTTATGACTTCCGGATTTGACAGATATTTCCAGATTGCACCGTGCTTCAGAGACGAGGATGCAAGAGCTGACAGATCTCCTGGTGAATTTTACCAGCTTGATATGGAAATGGCATTTGCTACTCAGGAGGATGTATTCTCAGTAATTGAAGACGTGCTTCCGCCGATATTTGCAAAATACGGTGTTTACAAGAGCGCATCCAAGGCTCCGTTTGCACGTATTTCATACAAAGATGCGATGGAAAAGTACGGATCTGACAAGCCTGACCTAAGAATTGATCTTACTCTTACAGACGTTACAGATGTACTTTCATCATGTGGCTTTGCTCCATTTGAGAATAATACTATTGAAGCAGTTAAGGTTGATGGATTTAATGCGACAAGAAAGGTTATCGATAAGATCTGTGCTGATGTAGAGGTTACTACAGCTAATAAGGCATATTGGTTTAAGGTTGATGAAAACGGCGAGATTGTCGGTGGTATAGCTAAATTCCTTCAGGAAATTAAGGATGAGGTTATTGAAAAGCTTTCGCTTAATAAAGGAGATTTCGTAGGTCTTTGCGCAGGCAATAAGCTTACTGCACTTAAGACAGCCGGAGTATTAAGAAAGCTCCTTGGTGAAAATTCAGAAAACCATATGAAGAAGGATTGCTATGAATTCTGTTGGATTGTAGATTTCCCAATGTATGAAATCGGAGAGGAATCAGGCGAGCTTGAATTCTGCCACAACCCATTCTCAATGCCACAGGGTGGAATGGATGCGTTAAATAATAATGATCCGCTTGAAATACTTGCATACCAGTATGACCTTGTATGTAACGGAGTAGAGCTTTCATCAGGCGCAGTAAGAAATCATGACCCTGAGCTTATGGTAAAGGCATTCTCACTTGTAGGACTTGGTGAAGATGCAGTTAAGGCTAAGTTCCCTGCAATGTACAATGCTTTCTGCTACGGTGCACCTCCTCATGCAGGAATTGCTCCGGGTGTTGACAGAATGATTATGCTTATTGCAGGTGAGGAAAGCATTAGGGAAATCATCCCATTCCCAATGAACAAGACAGCACAGGATATTATGATGGGAGCACCGTCTGAAGTTGATGAAAAGCAGCTTCGCGATGTTCATATTGCAATAAAGATTGACGAAGACAATAACTAAATCAGGAGTTAAGATGTCAGAAAAAAAGTATTCAAAACCATTTGGTAATCTTAACAGCATGAAGCAGACGTTCTTTAAGGATAATGACGGAATGCTTGCCATGGCTGATAACATGGCGGACATTCTATTAAGTCAGCCTGAAAGAACAAACTGTAAAATTTGTGGTGCTAAATTACCTGGTGTGTTTTTTACAAGCCATAAAATCGGATACAAAAAATGCGATGTATGTGGTCATTTGAATTCTGAATGTATAGATAATGATGAATTTGCATCAAAGGTATATGTTGAAGATGACTACTCAAAAAACTACTCAGCAAAAGATAAAGAAAGCTATAGAAAAAGGCTTGAGAGCATCTATACCCCGAAGGCGCAATATTTGCATGACTGTCTTACTAAAGACGGAGTAGATGAAATAAATATTCTTGATATCGGTGCGGGATGTGGGTATTTTTCACTTGCTGCTAAAGAATTAGGAATGAATGCTAAGGGAATAGAGGTTTCGCCTTCAGAAGTTGAGTATGGCAATAAAATGGCAGGTGAAGACATCCTTACAAGGGTAGGACTTACCGATTCGATTGATTATATTAAGAATACTGATTGTAACGTGATTTCTGCAATCGGCGTGTTGGAACATCTTACACATTTAGATGAAAATATTGACGCAATAAAGCAAAACAGTAATATACAATATGTATATGCTTCAGTCCCGATGTTTTCATTCAGCTGTGCCTTTGAGGCGGCCAACCAGGAATGCTATAACAGACATATGGGTGGAACACATACACACCTTTTCACAAATGAGTCTATAAGATATATGGCTGAAAAAATGGGCTTTTCTGTAGAGTACGAGTGGAGATTCGGTAGTGATATTAACGATTTGTACAGATTCCTTCGTGTTTCAATTGAGAAAAACGGCAGTGCGGAATTTGCGGACTACTTTGCAGAAAAATTTGTGCCTCTTTTAGACAGGCTTCAGAACGTACTTGATGAATCTGATTTTTCATCAGAGCTTCATTTTATTCTTAAAAGGAAATAAAAACATAGAGGAGAAAGAAAATGGCAAAAAATTTCAAAGAGTTACTTTCAAAAGTATCTGAATGCAGTAAGAAGACACTTGCAGTTGCATGTGCCCAGGACCAGGCAGTGTTAGAGGCTGTTAAAGAAGCAAATGAGCGCGGTATTGCTTCATCAATTCTTGTAGGTGATGAAGAAAAGATTCGCGAAATCGCTGCTTCAATCAACATGGATTTATCAGATTTTAAGATTATCAATGTAGTTGATACTGTAGAAGCTTCACTTGCTGCCGTTAAGCTTGTTCATGACGGAGAAGCTGATATGTATTTAAAGGGACTTCTTGATACTAAGACATTTTTAAAGAGTGTTCTTGATAAGGAAGTAGGACTTCGTACCGATAAGACACTTTCACACGTATGTGTATTTGAATGTGAGGGAATTGACAGACTTCTTTTCTTAACAGACGTTGCTTTCCTTCCATATCCTACGCTTGAAGATAAGGTTGCAATTATTAATAATACTGTTGAAATTGCACACGCATGCGGAATTGAATGCCCAAAGGTTGCAGGTATGGCAGCAGTAGAAGTAGTAAATCCTAAGATGAAGGAAACAGTAGAAGCATTTGAATTATCCAAGATGCAGGATGAAGGTAAAATCACAGGGTGTATCGTTGACGGACCTCTTTCAATGGACTGTGCACTGTATCCACATGCTTGCGAAGAAAAGGGATGTCTTGACCGTAAGGTTCCGGGAAATGCAGATATTCTTCTCTTCCCTGATATCCAGGCAGGAAACCTTGTATATAAGACGTTTGTTCACTTGGTACCTTCTAAGAACGGTAACATCCTTACAGGAACAAAGGCTCCTGTTATACTTACAAGCCGTGCAGATTCATGTGAAGTAAAGGTTAATTCAATTGCACTTGCTGCAGTTGTAGCCGAGAAATTAAAATAACCGTAATAAATTCATTAGAAAGGAAACACACATTATGTCAGTTAAGAGCTTAATTATCAACCCGGGTTCAACAAGTACAAAAATTGGTGTCTTTGAAGATGAAACTCTTTTATTTGAAGAGACACTTCGCCATTCAACAGAAGAAATTTCAAAGTATGCAACAATTTTTGATCAGAAAGATTTCAGAAAGAATATTATTATCGACCTTCTTAAATCAAAAGAATTTGATGTTAAAAGCTTAGGAATGGTTGTAGGAAGAGGCGGAATGCTTAAGCCGATTCCGGGTGGAACATATGCATGTACAGATGCACTTGTAAAAGACTTAGAGGTAGGAGTTTCAGGACAGCACGCTTCTAACCTTGGTGGTATTTTAGCAAGGGAAATTGCTGATGAGATAGGTGTTCCTTCATTCATCGTAGATCCTGTAGTAGTTGATGAGCTCATGCCAATTGCAAGATACTCAGGTGTTCCTGAGCTTCCAAGAGTAAGTATTTTCCATGCTCTTAACCAGAAGGCAGTAGCAAAGAGATATGCCAAGGAAACAGGAAAGAAATACGAGGACTTAAATCTTATTGTAGTTCATATGGGTGGCGGTGTTTCAGTCGGACCTCATAAGAACGGAAAGGTTATCGATATATTCAATGCTCTTGACGGAGACGGAGCTTTTTCACCGGAGAGATCCGGTGCGGTTCCTGTAGGCGCTCTTGTTAAGATGTGCTTCTCAGGTGAGTATACTCAGGCAGAGGTTTACAAGAAACTTGTCGGAAACGGTGGTTTCAATGCTTATGTCGGAACAAATGACATGAGAGATGTTGAGAAGATGGTTAATGAAGGAAATGAGAAGGCAGCAGAAGTAAGAGATGCATTTATCCTTCAGATGTCTAAGAATATAGGTGCCATGGCAACAGTTCTTGAAGGAAAAGTTGACCAGATTATCGTTACAGGCGGAATTGCATATGACAAGTATGTAGTTGCAAAACTTAAAGAACGTTGCGAGTGGATTGCTCCGTTTACTGTTTACCCTGGTGAAGATGAGCTTTTGGCATTAGTTCAGGGCGGACTCAGAGTACTTAATGGCGAAGAGGAAGCTAAGAACTATTAAGAACTCATTAATTTGCCGATTTGAAAGATTATTTTATGAAAGACACAAATCAGACAAATGATAATAACATAAAGAACAGTGATGCAAGGGGCAAAAGTCCCCTTGTTATCACTGTTTTTATTTCTATCACGGTAATGCTTATTACGACAGTAATAAGCTCTCTTTTTTATGTAAATACGACAAAGAAAATAACAGATGAGAGTAATCAGTCGGGAAATGTTTCATATGAACAGTATTATTCATTGATTTGTGAAAACAATGAATTTAACAGACAGATTTATGAATATGCGAAGGCAAAAGGAGATGAGCTGAATATTTGTGTTGACATGCTTTCGATGCGTACAAGCTATGAATATTCTGTTGAGGAACTTTTTGAAATAGCGCTTGAGTCAAAGGTTGACGGAATTATTGTTGAGTCAAAGGACGCCCAGAATATGAAGGTCCTTATTGATAAGGCCTGTTCAAACGGAATTGATGTAGTAACTCTTCTTTGTGACAGCCCCGATTCAATGAGAAGAAGTTCAGTTCAGGTCAGTGCATACAACTTAGGAAAGACGTATGGTCAGCAGGTTGTATCAAAAGAAATGAAGGGCAATGAGAAAATTCTGGTAATCAATGATTCTTCAAATTCAGATACTAGTCAGAACCTTATTTTTACCGGTATTCAGGATACGGTATTAAGTTCCCTTGGTACAACGGAAAATACAATTTCTATCACGCAGTATTCATTTGACGGAAGCGATACTTTTGCAATGGAAGAAGACATAAGGTCGATTTTCTTAAGCGAAGATACTATCCCCGACGTTATTATATGTCCTGATGACCAGGCTACTGAGGTAGTTTATCAGGCACTTGTAGACTATAACAAAGTAGGAACGGTAAGGCTTATCGGCTATCACAATTCAAAGACAATTATTGACGGAATACGTAAGGGTGTTATTGAAGCATCAATAGTAGTAGATGTAAAGGGACTCGGTGAATATGCAGTAGAAGCACTTTCCGAGTACAAGGCAACAGGATTTGCGAGCGAATATTACAGTGTAGACGCAGAGCTTATTGATATTTATTCACTAAAGAAATGATAAAAAGAATTAAAAATATCGTTAACAGGTACAATAATTCTATACAGATAAAGCTTATGGTGGCGTTTTTGTTAACGACTCTTCTTATCATGTTCATGAATGTACTTATGTATGTAAATACCAACCGTATGCTTGAGTCACTTGATGAAGTATATACAGAGAATATTAATCTTAACGAAATATCAGATACACTTGATAATATTAATATCTCGCTCACAGACTATCTTAATACACGTTCATCTTCATCAATGGAGAACTACTATAAATATGTTCAGGATTATACGCATTTAACTGAATCTCTTCATGGAGATATATCATCGAACGAGCTTTTATTAATGGAACGTGATATAAAAAAAATGTCTGAAAGCTATGTTGAGCTCACAAATTATGCACTTGATGGAAAGCGTGGAGGAAACATTGAAAAGTATAAAGTAAGATATCAGGAGTCATGTACGGTATATAAGTATCTTAAGTCAATGATAATTGAGCTTAATAATGAACGATTCAGAAGAAATGCTTTGATTTACCAGGAACAATCGTCAAATATAAGGGCACTGGAACTTATGAATATAATCAGTATTTTTATTATCGGTGTTATGAATGTCATTACGATTGTGATTTTGACAAATTCTATAACAAAGCCATTGATTAGACTTGCCGTTGCAGCCGGAATTGTATCAGAAGGAAACTTAAATATTGATACTGTCCCGATTGAATCAGAAGATGAAATCGGTGTCGTTACAAAAGCCTTTAACCAGATGGTTGAGAATATCAGGCGATACATCGAAAGACTAAGGGAAAACATGGATACTGAACGTAAGCATAAGGAGAAGGAACTTCTTATGGAGTCTCACTTAAAGGATGCAAAGCTTAAATATCTACAGGCTCAGATTAATCCGCATTTTCTCTTCAATACTTTAAATGCAGGTGCTCAGCTTGCGATGATGGAAGGTGCTGACAGGACATATACATATGTACAGCGTGTTGCAGACTTTTTCAGATATAACATAAAAAAGGATCAAGACGAAGTTACTCTGGCGGAAGAAATATCGCTTGTTGATACATATATTTACATTCTGAATGTGCGTTTTGCAGGAGATATACATTTTACTAAGGAGATAGACGAATCATTACTTAATGTGAAGCTTCCGGGAATGACTTTGCAGCCTATTGTTGAGAACTCGGTCAATTACGGTATCAGAAATATTGACTGGCAAGGTGAAATAAAATTAAAAGTGTACAGGCAGGATGACACAGTCTGCATAAGCATTAAAGATAACGGTATCGGAATTTCAAAGGAAAAGCTCGAAAAGATACTATCAGGCAAATATCATGCAGATGAAGGACTTACCGATTCAAACGGAGTAGGACTTGATAACGTAATCAACAGACTAAATCTTTACTTCGGTGAAAATGATGTAATCGATATTATTTCCGAAGGGGAAAATAAAGGCACGGAGACGATAATTTATGTACAAAATACTGTTAGCTGATGATGAAGGAATAGTAATTGAATCACTGAAAATCCTTATTGAAAAGGAACTTGGCTCAAACTGTGAAATACGATATGCAAAGACAGGAAGAAGCGTTATTGAGCTTGCAGAAACTTTCAGACCGGATATTGCATTTATGGATATCCAGATGCCCGGTATCAACGGTATCGAGGCAATGAAGGAAATAAGAAAGGCTAATTCGAGCATAATTTTTATCGTAATGACAGCCTATGATAAATTCGATTATGCAAGGGAGGCAATAAATCTTAAGGTGCTTGATTACCTTAATAAGCCTGCAGACAAAGAAAAGATATTGGACGTTTTGAATCGTGCCATAAGCATAATTGATGAAGAGAGGAGAAAGCGAAGCGAGGATCTTCTTATAAGGGAAAAGATGGAAACGGTCGTTCCGATTATTCAGAATGGACTTATTTCGAACTTTCTATTGAGAGAACACTTCGATGAAGATATAAGCAACTACAAATCGCTCCTTGAAATCGAAGACAGTTACGGATATATGGTTGTAATAATTGCGGGAAGAGAGCAGGTTGGAAACCACATGACAGGCGCAGTTGCGGCAGGTATCACAATTCAGACGATATATCAGGAAATAAGACCTATTATCGAAAGCTATATCCCCGGTATTATCGGATTTGTTATGGCTAATAAGATTCCTGTACTGATTACAAGACCTACAGCCGGTTTTGAATATGAAGAGCGAATAGAGATGATTGAAAAAGCAAGGGCTCTTGTCAGAAAATTATCTGAAAGGTTTGATATTAACTTTCGTATAGGAATTGGCTCCGTAAGAAGGCTTGAGGATATGTCCGAATCATATAATGAGGCACTTTCCGTGCTCATAGAAACAACCGGAAGAGTCGGGCATATTGATGATATCCCAATAGGCTGTAAATACGAAGAAGATTATCCTATTGAAGTCGAAAAAAGATTATTTGACTGTATTGAGAAAGGAAGAATTACAGAATCACTAGCGGTTGCAAATGAGTTTTTTGACTGGATGGAGGAAAGCCAGCAGGAGCATATGGATGATGTTAAACTTAAGGTGCTCGAGTTTGCGCTTCGTGCAGAGTCATCAGCATATATTAATGCCAATAATATGTATCATTTCAGGTCAAGGACTTCATATATGTCAGACATTATGGCTATGAACAACTTTGCCTCGTTAAGAACATGGTTTATCGAAAAAATTAACGAATCAGTTCTTGCGATTGCCAAAAAGGCAGAGAACAGGTCAGAGTCCATTGTTGAGCGTGCCAAGAAATATATTGATGAAAATTTCCGGAAGGATATTTCTCTTGAGGATGTGTCTCAAAGGGTAGATATAAGTTCATATTATTTTTCTAAAATATTTAAAGAAGAAACAGGAGTAAACTTTATTGAATATCTGACAGGACTTAGAATGGAAGAAGCAAAAAGACTTCTTGAAGATACTGATTTATCCATTAAGGAAGTGTGTTCGGAGGTAGGATATTCAGATCCGAATTATTTCTCACGAAACTTCAAAAAATATGAGGGTACTACGCCAACAGAAGCAAGGGAAAAGAAGAGAGGACAGTAAAGATTTATGTCGTCAATTAACAGAATACGAAAAATAACATATATTACACTGATTTTGCTGGCAGTTCTTTTTAATTTAACAGGCTGCTCTTCAAAAATATCTGAAACAAAAACAGATGAGGTAAAAGATAGTGATAATCCTCAAATCGGATTAAGTCTTGACTCATATATTATCGAAAGATGGGAAAGAGACAGAGATGTATTTGTTGCTACGGCAAAAGAACTTGGTGCCGATATTAATGTTCAGAGTGCAAACGGTGATATTGAACTACAGATTTCACAGATCGAATATTTTATAGATAAAAAAGTTGATGTTATTGTAGTAGTTGCAATTGATTCAGACAAACTGACAGATGTTGTTAAAAAGGCAAAGGATAACGGAATACATGTTATTGCCTACGACAGGCTTATTAGCAATGCAAATGTAGATATGTACATAAGCTTTGACAATATAAAGGTTGGAACAATGATGGGAGAAGAGATTGCAAGTCATTACAAAAATAAAAAAGTAATAATGATCTGCGGAGCGCCAACTGACAGCAATGTTGCAATGGTAAATGACGGTTTCGAGGGAGTGATGAAAGCACACAATATAGAAATTATAGATAAAACATTCTGTGATGGATGGAAAGCCGAGCTTGGTGCCGATTATGTGAATAAAAATCTTGATATAGTATCAAATGCAGATGCAATAATGTGCGGAAACGACGATATAGCAACAAATGTAATAAGAACACTTTCAATTTACAGAAGGGCAGGACAAATTGATGTCGTAGGACAGGATGCGGATTTAGCAGCATGTCAGCACATTGTTGAAGGTACTCAGAATATTACGGTATATAAGCCTGTTGAAAAACTTGCATCAAAAGCAGCACAGTATGCCGTTGATTTTGCCAAAGGAAAAGAAGTAAAAGTTGATAATACGATTAACGACGGAAAGTATGATGTTCCATATGTGGCACTTGAACCAATAAGTGTAAACAAGAACAATATTGATGAGATAATAATTGACAGTGGATTCCACTCAAAAGAGGATGTTTACTTAAATGTTACCGATTAAATCTAAGTAATCGTTTAAGTGATAGTACAAATTTGCGAATAGCATTTTTTTGACAAAAAAGTGCTATTCTTTTTATTTATCGTAATGATTAATTAGCAAAAATATACAGAAATTGACAAACAATTCCTATTTGTTTTGTGATAAAGTACCTCTTGTAGTAATTGTAATATTTGAATGGGAGGAACAATTCAAATGAAGAAAAAAGTTTTAAGCGCACTTATTAGTGTAGCAATGGTAGCAACACTCCTCATCGGTTGTGGCGCTAAGGCAGAAGAAGCTCCAGCAGCAGAAGCTCCAGCAGCAACAGAGGAAGCAACAGAGGAAGCAACAGAAGAAGCTCCAGCAGCAGAAGAAGAAGCTCCTGCAGCAGAAGCAACAGGAACAAAGGTTGGCGTATCAATGCCTACAAAGGATCTCCAGAGATGGAATCAGGATGGTGCTAACATGGAAGCTGAACTTAAGGCAGCTGGTTATGAAGTAGATCTTCAGTATGCATCAAACGACGTTCAGACACAGGTTTCACAGATTGAGAATATGATCAACTCAGGATGTAACGTTCTCGTTATCGCAGCTATCGATGGTTCATCACTTGGTGAGCCACTTGATATGGCTAAGGCAGCTGGAATCCCGGTTATTGCTTACGACAGACTTATTATGAACTCAGATGCAGTTTCATACTATGCTACATTTGATAACTACATGGTTGGTACAAAGCAGGGTGAGTACATCGAGCAGGCTCTCGACCTCGCTAATGCAGAAGGACCATTCAACATGGAAATCACAGCTGGTGATCCAGGTGACAACAACGCCGGATTCTTCTACCAGGGCGCTATGGATGTACTTCAGAAGTATATCGACGAAGGAAAGATTAACGTAGTATCAGGTCAGACAAAGTTTGAAGAAGTTGCTACAGCTCAATGGTCAACAGAGGCAGCACAGTCTAGAGCAGAAAACATTCTTTCATCTAACTACGCTGACGGAACACAGCTTGATATCTGGCTTTGCTCAAATGACTCAACATCAATGGGTGTTCAGAACGCTCTTGAAGCTAACTACACAGGTAAGTACCCTGTAATTACAGGTCAGGACTGTGATAAGGCTAACGTTAAGAACATGATCGCTGGTAAGCAGTCAATGTCAATCTTCAAGGATACAAGAACTCTTGCATCACAGGTTGTTAAGATGGTTGGTCAGATCCTTTCAGGCGAGACAGTTGATGTTAACGATACAGAGACATATGACAATGGTACAGGAGTTATCCCTTCATACCTTTGCGAGCCTGTATTCGCAGACGTTAACAACTACAAAGAGCTTCTTATTGACTCAGGTTATTACACAGAAGCAGATCTTCAGTAGTATCTATTTTATCTAAAGTGTATAGGGGTGGGATTTCCATATCCCACCCTATTTTTTAAGAAACATTTATTTACTGGCTATACTAATTTATTATAAGTTCTATTTTACGGAGGGAACGAAATTGGCGAAGGTATTATTGGAGATGAAAAACATCACCAAAGAATTCCCCGGCGTTAAGGCTCTTGATAACGTAAATCTTAGCGTTGAAGAGGGCGAAATTCACGCACTGGTTGGTGAGAATGGTGCCGGAAAATCTACTTTGATGAATGTTCTTTCGGGAATTTATCCATACGGAACATACACAGGCGATATCGTTTATAACGGAGAAGTCTGTAAATTCAACAAAATTAAAGATTCTGAGGAAAAGGGAATTGTTATTATTCACCAGGAGTTAGCTCTTGTACCTTATATGACAATCGGCGAAAATATGTTCCTCGGTAATGAGCAGGGAAAGAAAGCTGCGATAGACTGGCATAAGACATATAACGAAGCTGATAAATACCTTAAGATGGTAGGTTTATCAGAATCTTCCAAGGTTCTTATTAAGGATATCGGCGTAGGTAAGCAGCAGCTTGTAGAAATTGCGAAAGCACTTGCTAAAAATGCAAAACTCCTTATTCTTGATGAGCCTACATCATCACTTAATGAGTCTGATTCAAGAGCACTTCTTGATCTTCTCCTTAAGTTTAAGAAGGAAGGATTAACTTCGATTATTATATCTCATAAGCTTAATGAGGTTTCATATGTCGCAGATAAAATCACGGTAGTACGTGACGGCGCTACAATTGAGACAATAGATAATCCGGATAAGAAGCTTCCGGAAGACAGAATTATTAAGGGAATGGTTGGTCGTGAAATTACAGACCGTTTCCCTAAGCGTCCGGGTGTTGAAATCGGTGATGTCAAGCTCGAGGTTAAGAACTGGACCGTATTCCATCCTCAGTATGAAGGAAGAAAGGTATGTGATAACGTATCAATTTCAGTCAGAAAAGGTGAAGTTGTCGGTATTTCAGGACTTATGGGAGCAGGACGTACAGAGCTTGCAATGAGTATTTTCGGAAAATCATACGGTAAAGATATAAGTGGTGAACTTATTATCGATGGCGAAAAGAAAAGCTTTAAGACAATTAAGGATGCCATCAATGCAGGTATTGCATACGTAACAGAAGACAGAAAGGGCAACGGACTCGTTCTTTCTAATCCGATTAAGATTAATACAACTCTTGCTAATCTTGATTCAATTTCACCTAAGATGATTATTGATAAAGATAAAGAATACAATGTAGCTGTAGAGTATAAAGAAAAGCTTAAGACAAAATGTCCTACTGTTGAACAGAATGTCGGCAATCTTTCAGGTGGTAACCAGCAGAAGGTGCTTCTTGCAAAGTGGATGTTTGCAGATCCTGACATTCTTATACTCGATGAGCCTACAAGAGGTATCGACGTAGGCGCTAAGTATGAAATTTACTGTATCATTAATGATTTAGTAGCAGCAGGAAAGTCAGTTATCATGATTTCTTCAGAGCTTCCAGAGGTTCTTGGTATGTCAGACAGAATTTATGTTATGAATGAAGGTAAGATTGTCGGAGAACTCTCTAAAGAGGAAGCATCACAGGAAGTTATTATGGGATGTATTCTTAAGTCAGGAAGGGGTGAATAATAATGGAAAAGACAAAAGTTTTATCAAGCTTACAGAAATATACCATGGTTATCGCCCTTGTACTAGTATTCATTCTGTTCAGTGTTCTTACTGAAGGAAAGATTCTTCTTGCACAGAACATAAATAACCTTATTAGCCAGAACGCATATGTTTTCGTATTGGCAACAGGTATGCTTCTTTGTATTTTAACAGGTGGTAACATCGACCTTTCGGTTGGTTCTGTTATTGCTTTTGCAGGTGGTATCGGTGCTGTAATAATGGAAAAAGGCGGAAACAGCTTTATAGCAGTTGCAGTAATGCTTATTGTCGGAACACTTGTAGGTGTCCTTCAGGGTTACTTCATTGCATATGTTAAGGTTCCTCCTTTCATTGCAACACTTGCCGGAATGTACGCATTCAGAGGCCTTGCCAACGTAGTACTTCAGGGTTATGCAGTAACAATTGATGACAAGACATTCTTAAATGTATTCGGTGGCGGAGCTGACTGTTATGTTCCTGAGTTCTTAAACTTTATTGAAGGTAAGAACGGAACATGTATTATAGCCGGTGCACTTGGAATAATCATTTATCTTGTAGTTACCTTTGGTGGCAGAATCAGAGCTAAAAAGGCAGGATATACTGTAGATCCTTTATTTGGAGTAGTAGTCAAGGCAGTAATAATTTGTGCTGCAATAGCATGGATTACAAATAAGCTTTCGAGCTTTAAGGGTATTCCTTCGGCACTTATCTGGATTGGACTTGTATTATTTATTTACACATATGTTACTACAAAAACTACAATGGGAAGATATCTCTATGCAGTCGGCGGTAACGAAAAGGCTACAAGACTTTCAGGTATTAATACAAAGAGCGTATACTTCTTTGCATATGTTAATATGGGACTTCTTGCAGGTCTTGCTTCTATTCTTACAATTGCAAGAGCTTCATCTGCTCAGCCTACATATGGACAGGGTTATGAAATGGATGCAATTGCTGCCTGCTTCATCGGTGGTGCATCTGCATACGGTGGAATCGGTAATGTTGGCGGAGTAGTAATCGGTGCGGTACTTATGGGTGTTATCAACCAGGGTATGTCTATCATGGGTGTTGATGCTAACTATCAGAAGGTTGTAAAGGGACTCGTTCTCTTATTTGCCGTACTGTTTGATATATTGTCGAAGAAAGATAAGAAGTAAGGAGGTAGAACAAATGAAGAATGCAGCAGCAATTCTAAAGAAAAATACAATGTTGATTGTTCTGGTCCTTGTCTATATTTTCTTTACAATAGCAACAAAAGGCCAGATGTTTACGGCTAACCAGTTCAACTCACTTATTACGCAGAATTCATACGTATTTATTCTTGCAACTGGTATGCTTATGTGTATGCTTACAGGTGGTAACATCGATCTTTCGTGTGGTTCATTCGTGTGCTTCATTGGTGTTATCGGCGGACTTCTTATGGTATTAAAGGAAATCCCGGTTCCTGTAGCTATTCTTGCTACATTAGTAGTTGGTATAATTTACGGATGTGTATTAGGCTATTTAATTGCCTACGTTAATGTTCCACCATGGATTGCAACACTTGCAGGCTATCTTGCATTCAGAGGATGGTCGGTTGCACTCCTTACAGCAAATACTACAACAGCTAGTATTGCTCCATTACCAAAGTCATTCTTGAAGGTATTTTCAGGTAAGATTCTTGAGTCAGCACCAAATGCATTCAACATTCCTTGCTTTGTTGTGGGAATGGTAGCATCAGTGATTGTAGTAGTATTACAGCTTCGTGACAGATCCCAGAGAATTAAGAAGGGATACTTCGTAGAGTCAATGCTTTCAATGATCGTTAAGACGGTACTTATTGTAGCTGCTATTATGCTCTTTGCATACAAGCTTGCATTTGCCGGTGGTATTCCTACAGTTCTTGTATGGGTAGTTGCAATCGTAATGATTTACAGCTTTATTACATCAAAGACAACGATAGGACGTTACTTCTATACAATCGGTGGTAATGCAGAAGCAACAAGACTTTCAGGTATTGATACTAAGAAGATCATGTTCATGGCTTACCTTAACATGGCGGTTCTTACTACAGTAACAGCATGGGTAGTTATGGCTAAGTTCCAGTCAGCTAATTCAACAGCAGGAACTAACTTCGAAATGGATGCAATTTCAGCCTGTGTAGTTGGTGGCGTATCTGCATACGGTGGTTCAGGATCAGTATTTGGAATGATCATCGGTGCTACACTTATCGGTGTTATCAACCTTGGTATGTCGCTTATGGGCGTTGACGCTAACTGGCAGAAGGTTGTTAAGGGCGTAGTTCCCGTAGTATTTGATATCTTAAATGATAAAGATAAGTCAGAAAGATAATATAAAATAATAGAATTATATGTACCCTGTCCGGACTATCTGACAGGGTACATTTTAAATTTGAATTTAATACATGAATTATTAACGGAGAGAAAATGAAGAACGTATATGTATTTTTGGCAACGGGATTTGAGGAAATAGAGGCACTTACACCGGTCGATATATTAAGAAGAGCCGGTATGGATGTAAGACTTGTGTCGGTTAGCGGAAGTGAAACAGTAAAGGGTGCAAGAAATATTGAAGTCAAGGCAGACCTTTTATTTGATGATATTGATAAAGACTTTGCTGATATTCTTGTTCTGCCGGGCGGTATGCCGGGAACTACCAATCTTATGAACTGTAAGCCGCTTACAGAGCTTGTTACAGAGCACTATAATAAGGGAAAGCATATTGCGGCAATATGTGCGGCACCGACAATTTTTGGTAAGCTTAATCTGTTAAAAGGAAAAAATGCCACATGTTATCCGGGAATGGAGGATGAGCTTATCGGGGCAAATGTGAGATATGAGAGTGTAGTTACGGATTCAAATGTCACAACCTCCCGTGGAATGGGCACTGCAATTGATTTTTCACTTGAGCTTCTTAAGCTAATGAGTGAAGATAAAAATACCGCAAATAACATGGCAGATAAGGTAGTGTACAAAATTTAAATAATAAGGTGCAAATACTGTAAAACAAAGGGGTTATGCAATTGCAGAACCCCTTTGTTTATGTTATAATCTCCGTTGTATGACTAAAAATAATATAATATGAATTTTTATTCCAAGGAGGATTTATTTAAATGAGTATGCAGGTAGAAAAGCTTGATAACAACATGGCGAAGCTTACAATTGAGGTAAGCGCGGATGATTTCGAAAAGGCTTGTAATGATGCTTATAACAAGAACAAGTCTAAGATTAGCATTCCGGGATTCCGTAAAGGAAAAGTTCCGCGCCAGATTATTGAAAAAACTTACGGCCCTGGCGTTTTCTATGAAGACGCAGCTGATATCTGTATTCGTAACACATATGGTGAAGAGCTTGATGCTAATAAGGAAATCGAAGTTGTATCACGTCCTGAAATTGAGGTTACACAGTGCGAAAAGGGTAAGAGCTTTATCTATGTTGCATCAGTAGCGCTTAAGCCGGAGGTTAAGCTTGGCAAGTACAAGGGCGTTAAGATTGAGAAGGTATCAACAGAAGTAACTGACGCAGATGTTGATGCAGAAATCGAAAAGGAAAGAAGAGCAAATTCACGTACAATAGTTGTAGAAGACAGACCTGTTAAGGATGGAGATATTACAGTGATCAACTTCGAAGGATTTGTTGACGGAGTTGCATTTGAAGGCGGTAAGGGTGAGAACTATCCTCTTACAATCGGTTCGGGACAGTTTATCCCGGGATTTGAAGAGCAGCTTATCGGTGCCAAGATTGGTGAAGATGTAGAAGTTAACGTTACTTTCCCTGAGGATTATCAGGCTGAAGACCTTGCAGGCAAGGCAGCAGTATTTAAGTGTAAGGTTAACGAAATCAAGGAAACAGAACTCCCTGAAGCTGATGATGAGTTTGCTTCTGAAGTATCAGATTTTGATACAATTGCAGAGTGGAAGGAAGACTTAAAGAAGTCACTCACTGAGAAGAAGGTAGCATCAGCTAAGGAAGAGAAAGAGAATAAGGCATTAGAGGCAGCTGTTGAGAATGCAGAGATGGTTATTCCAGATGCAATGGCAGAGTTTGAATGTGAGCAGATGATAAATGACTATGCAATGAGACTTTCTCAGCAGGGACTTTCAATTGACCAGTACCTCATGTTCACAGGAATGGATATGGACGGACTTAAGGCGCAGATGAAGCCACAGGCAATTAAGACAATTAAGTCAAGATTAGTTCTTGAAGCAATCGTTAATGAAGAGAAGCTTGAAGCTAATGATGATGAAATTGATGCTGAAATCGCTAAGATGGCTGAAATGTACGGAATGGAAGCAGATAAGCTTAAAGAGTCAATTGGCGACAGAGAAAAAGAACTTATGTCAAAGGATGTATGCTTAAGAAAGGCTGTAGAATTAGTTGCAGCTGAAGCAAAAGAGGGTAAATAATGAATAGCTATAACAGTTTAGTACCTTATGTCATTGAACAGACAAGCCGTGGAGAGAGATCATACGATATCTTTTCAAGACTTTTAAAGGAAAGAATTATTTTCTTAGGTGAAGAAGTAAATGCGACTACAGCAAGTCTTATTGTAGCGCAGCTTATGTTTTTAGAGGCTGAGGATCCTGAAAAGGATATTCACTTCTACATTAACAGCCCGGGTGGTTCTGTAACAGACGGTTTTGCAATTTATGATACTATGAATTACGTTAAGTGTGATGTTGCAACATACTGTATGGGTATGGCAGCATCTATGGGTGCATTCCTTCTTGCAGGGGGAGCCAAGGGTAAGAGATATGCCCTTCCAAATGCTGAGGTTATGATTCACCAGCCTCTTGGTGGTGCAAAAGGACAGGCTACTGAAATCGAAATTGCAGCTAAGCAGATACTTAGAACTAAAGAGAGACTTAACAGAATTCTTTCTGAAAATACAGGTAAGCCTATTGATGTTATTGCAGCAGATACAGAGAGAGATAACTGGAAGACTGCTGAGGAAGCACTTGAATACGGACTTATCGATCATATTATTACTACGAGGGGAAAATAAGTGGCAGGTAAACAGACAGACAGAGTAAGATGCTCGTTTTGCGGAAGACCACAGTCAGAAGTGCGCAAGATGATTGCCGGTCCGCAGGGTGCATACATTTGTGATGAATGTGTTGAAACCTGTATGGAAATTATCGACGAAGAATTCGGCCCTGATTTTGTTGATGAAAGCAATGATGATAATAATAACGGATTAGATATCAATCTGTTAAAACCGCAGCAGATTAAGGATTATCTTGACCAGAGTGTAATCGGACAGGACGAGGCAAAGAAGGTTCTTTCGGTTGCTGTATATAATCATTATAAGAGGATTCTTTCCGTTAAAAACAAAGATACAGACGTTGAACTGCAGAAGAGTAACATTATTATGTTAGGACCTACAGGCTGTGGTAAAACGCTTTTAGCACAGACACTTGCAAAGATAATCAACGTGCCTTTTGCAATCGCCGATGCTACTGCATTAACAGAAGCAGGATATGTCGGTGAGGATGTTGAGAACATATTGCTTAAGGTTATTCAGGCGGCTGACTACAACGTTGAGAGAGCACAGTACGGCATCATTTACATTGATGAGATAGATAAGATTACCAGAAAAGGTGAGAATGTCTCTATTACAAGGGATGTATCCGGAGAAGGAGTGCAGCAGGCACTTCTTAAGATAATCGAAGGTACAAATGCATCAGTACCGCCACAGGGTGGAAGGAAGCATCCTCATCAGGAGCTTATTCCGATTGATACTACTAATATCCTGTTCATATGCGGTGGGGCATTTGAAGGTCTTGATAAGATAATCGAGAACAGACTTGACAGAAAGTCTATTGGATTTAACGCTGAAATCAAGGACAGGAACGAAACTGAAATAGGAAAGCTTTTAAAGCAGGTTCAGCCTGAGGATTTAGTTAAATTTGGACTGATTCCTGAATTTGTGGGAAGAGTTCCAATTAATGTTTCTCTAGAGCCGCTTGACGAAGAAGCTTTGGTAAGAATATTAACAGAGCCTAAAAACGCAATAGTTAAGCAGTATCAGGCATTGCTTGGACTTGATGACGTAGAACTTGAGTTCACAGATGAAGCAATCAAGGAAGTTGCACACCAGGCATATTCAAGAAAGACAGGTGCAAGAGGACTTAGATCAATACTTGAACATGTAATGAATGATTTGATGTTCACAATTCCGTCCGATTCTTCAATTGTTAAGTGTGTGATTGACAAGGATGCAATTCTTGGAACAAAGGAACCTGATGTTTTTAGAAAAGAAGCATCATAAATAATAGTGATATATGATGGCGTCGCCTTTTGGTGACGCCATTTGAGTAATAGTAAAGATTCACGGGGACTTAATATGGCAAGAGCTATAAGAAAAAAGATGCCCTTAATAGTACTTGACGGGACTGCTATTTTACCTACAATGGCAATTCAGCTTGAATTCCCAAGGAAGTCAGGGCTTATTGACATTTGCGAAGATGCAATGAAAAAGAATAAGAATCTGTTCATTACAAACAGAGCTGCTGATAAAAATGACGGTACTAAGCTTTCATCTGATACAATATATACAACAGGCATAGTAACGTCTGTTATTGCAATATATAAAAATCTGCCGGGAGACAATGTAAAAGTAAATGTCGAAGGTATTTGCAGAGGTGAAATCATAAATGTTGATGAGGAATCAGATAATTTTATTGCCAATGTAAAGTATTATAAATGCGATAAGGATGAATTAAGCATTTTAGAAGCTGATTACGCTGAGCTTGATAAAGATAAGGTAAATGCGCTTTCTGAAAAAGCCGCCATGGCAAGGTTACTTAAGGAAACATATTTTAAGTATGCTAAAGGTAATCCAAAGATGCTTCGTGCTATGCAGAGGCAGTTTTCAAATAACAGGTCTTTATCAGACTTAATTGACTTAGTGGCAACTTCTCTGCCAATTTCTTATGATGCAAGACTTAAGATTCTTCATGAAGGTGATGTCAAGGAGAGGTTTTACATACTTGAAACCGAGCTTAACAAAGAAATTCAGATAAATTCCATTAAGACAGACCTCTTGGAAAATGTAAAGGCAAAAATAGAAAAGAATCAGAGAGAGTTTGTGTTAAGAGAACAGCTCAATGTAATTAAAAAAGAGTTGGGCCAGGATACAAGCGATACAGAAGAGGAAAATTTCAAAAAAGCTGTCAAAAATCTTGTTGCAAGCGAGGAAATTAAATCACGAATTAACAAAGAAATCGACAGATATTCAAAAATATCACATGATTCCTCTGAAGGAGCAGTTCAGCGCAGCTATATAGAAACGCTTCTTGAAATGCCATACGACAAAATGAAGAAAGAAAGCTCTGATATTTCGAAAGCAGAAGCTATTCTTAACAAAGAGCATTACGGACTTGAGAAGGTTAAGGAGCGCGTGCTTGAATTTTTATCGGTAAGAATACTTACAAAGAAGGGCGATAGCCCGATTTTATGCCTTGTTGGACCTCCGGGAACAGGTAAAACAAGTATTGCAAAGTCAATAGCCGACTCGCTTAACAAGGAATATGTCAGAATTTCACTTGGCGGTGTAAGAGACGAAGCAGAAATCAGGGGACACAGACGCACATATGTCGGTGCAATGCCGGGAAGAATAGCACTGGGACTTAAGAATGCAAAGGTTAAGAATCCGTTAATGCTTCTTGATGAAATCGACAAAACAAGCAGTGATTATAAAGGTGATACATCAGCTGCTTTACTTGAGGTTCTTGACAGCGAACAAAATTCTAAATTCAGGGATAACTACATAGATATACCGATAGATTTATCAGAAGTAATGTTCGTTGCAACAGCCAACGACAGAAATCAGATTCCAAGGCCATTACTTGACAGAATGGAAGTAATTGAGCTCTCAGGCTATACCGAAAATGAGAAGTTCCATATAGCAAAAGAGCATTTAATAAAAAAACAGTTCAAGGCAAACGGTCTCAAGGCTTCGCAACTTAAGATTACAGACGATTGTTTAATCACGATTATACAAAATTACACAAAGGAAGCAGGCGTCAGAGGACTTGAGAGATGTATCGGCAGACTTTGCAGAAAAGCCGCCAAAATGATAGTAAAGGAAGGCAGAAAAAGCGTTAGAATCACAGCAGATAACTTAAGTACATTCCTCGGAACGAAAAAGTTCTACTTTGATATGGCGAATGAAAAGGATGAGATAGGCATAGTCAGAGGACTTGCATGGACGCAGGTTGGCGGAGATACACTGGAAATAGAAGTCAATGTCATGCCGGGAAAGGGTGAAGTGATTCTAACAGGCCAGCTCGGAGACGTAATGAAGGAGTCTGCAACAATTGGAATCAGTTATCTACGCTCAGTGGCAAAGAAGTATAAAATATCGGCTGATATTTTTAAAAAGAATGATTTCCATATACATATTCCGCAAGGTTCGGTACCAAAGGATGGGCCAAGTGCCGGAATCACTATGGCAACAGCTATTTATTCGGCAATCACAATGAAGAAGGTCAAGGCAAGTGTTGCAATGACAGGTGAAATTACGTTAAGAGGAAGAGTTCTCCCGATTGGCGGTCTTAAGGAAAAGCTTCTTGCTGCTAAAACAGCTGGTATTAAAACAGTGCTTGTTCCGATAAAGAACAAGCCGGATGTAGATGAATTAAGCCATGAAATAACGGATGATATTGAAATAGTATATGTTGAAACAATGGAGCAGGTATTAAGGAGTGCAATCGTATGATAATTAAATCAGCAGAGCTAGAAACTGTATGCGGAATAACGAGTAAGCTTCCGGTAAATACACTTCCCGAAGTTGCTTTTGCAGGGAAATCAAATGTAGGAAAATCATCATTAATAAATGCACTGATGAACAGAAAATCATTAGCACGTACCTCCCAGCAGCCAGGAAAGACGCAGACAATCAACTATTACAATATTAATAAAGAGATTTATTTTGTTGATCTACCGGGTTACGGATATGCGAAGGTTTCAAAGAGCGAAAAAGAGAAGTGGGGCAAAATGATCGAGAGATATTTAAACACTTCGATGATGCTTAAAAAGGTATATCTTTTAGTTGATATCAGACATGAGCCAAATGCTAACGACAAGCAGATGTATGAATGGATAGTTGCAAGCGGATATGAGCCTGTAATTATAGCAACAAAGCTTGATAAAATTAACAGATCGCAAAAGGATAAGCATCTTAAAATGCTAAGAGAAGGGCTTAGGCTTAAAAAGGGTACACTTATTATTCCTTTTTCCGCACAGACTAAGCAGGGCAGAGAAGAGATATACGAAGATATTATTGCAACAGTTAATGATGAAGTATCAGATGATAATACCGAAACTACCGATATGACTGATACAACTGATTAAAGAAGTATACTGAATTTTAATATTAATTTAAGGGATAGTAGATATAATAAGGGATAATAAATGAGTAAAGTAGTTAATAGCGTAATTCTGGCTGTAATCAAGAAAATAATATCCGGCTCTATTTCACTGTATAATAAAATCACTTCGAATACGTCTAAAAACGGAGACAGTGAATTAATTGCAAAAATCGCACGTTATGTAATGTCATTTGATGAGGTTATTGGAATCCATGATATTTATATTTCCAGCATGTGTGTAGGAAAGCCGGTAATTACATTTCATGCCGAGGTAAATGCAAACGGTGATTTTGTTAAGCTTCATGATACAATCGATAATATCGAGAAAAAGCTTAGTGAAGTTTTGTCATGTCATGTTGTCATTCATATGGACCCGATTTCTTTGAATGATGAGGCTTCATTCAGGATGAAGAGATTTACAACACTTGTAACAAAAAGCGTAAATGAGTCGTTAAATATTAAGAACTTCAGAATGGTATACGGGCCGACACATATTAATCTGATTTTTGATGTTGAGGCTCCAAAGGAGCTTAGTGGTTCGTTTAATACAATAAAATCTGATATTGAGAAAAAGATTAAATCGCTTCCGGGCAATTTGTCGGCAGTTATAGATATTGAAACGGCAGAGTAGTTTTTTATAGGGGTATTTTTATGAATAAAAAAAGTATTGTACCTGTTCTTTCAGCGGTGATTGTATTGCTTGTTGCGGCACTTATAGGTGTATGCGTGTATTTTAATGCAAAGCTTAAAAGCAGTGATGCAAACAATAATGTTAAGGAAGAAACCGTAACAGAGGATACAAAAGAGTCAGAGGAAGAAGTAAAAGAAGACGTAAAGGAAGATAACACTAATAAGGGAGAATTAAAAGAGGAAGAGGTTAGTGTAACTTATTCTGAAAGCGGTGCCATGCGTCCGTCACTTCTTAAGAACAGCTTTAAAATAAGCTCTGAGATTAACGCAAATACAGCTGAATACGAAGTTAAGGCTGATTTGTCAAACGTTTATAATAAAGACCTTTATTATTTTAATGATGAGCAGATAAAAATGCTTTCCGATAATTATTTCTTTGTTGATAAGTCGTACGGTTCATATGAGTTTTTTGAGGTGTATGAGAACAACAGATACTATTATGAGTCGAATTTTGTAACGGTTGATTCGCTTATGCATACGTATCATCTGTTCTTTAGTCACCTTCTTAAAAATCTTGAGAAGACGAAGCTTAGTGAGGCTGTCTCTAAAATGAGCACTAAGATGTATGAAAAAAGCTTAGAGCAGCTTAAAGATGCAAAAGGAACGAATTTCCAGGAAGCGGCAGAGAGAAACGTAGCGTTCTTTGCAGTTGCAAATCTGCTTATGGAAAATGAAATTGAAGCAGATGATAAGATTTTAGAGATTGCAAATAAAGAAGTAGCGAAAATCAATGCGGCCAGCGGAATTGAAAAGTGTGAATTAACCGGAAGTGATGAGGATTATTCGCAGTATAAGCCAAGAGGATATTATGACAATGATGAGCTTTTAAGGAAGTACTTCAAGGTCATGATGTGGTATGGCAGAATACAGTTTAACAGTAAAGACAATGAAATGATAAAGAGCGCAGCGCTTATGAATATAGCGCTTAATGAGGCAGGACTTAATGAATGGAAAGATGTATATGACATCACTTCATTCTTCGTCGGCACGTCTGATGATTTATGCTTCTATGAATATTATCCACTTCTTCAGGAAGTGTATGGAACGGGCGTTACAACAAAAGACATTATTGGAAATACTGAAAAGTACAACTCATTAGTAGTTAGGGTTAAGGAACTAAGCGTTCCTTTCATTAATTCAATACCTATTAAAATGGGTGAAGATAACGAAATTCAGGGCTTCAGATTTATGGGTCAGAGATTTACTATTGATGCCATGATTATGCAGAAGCTCATCTATTCAGCTGTTGAAAAGAAAAGTGACGGAACGCTTCGTATGCTTCCTGATGTTCTTGACGTAACTGCATCGTTTGGTTCAGAAATTTCGTATGATTTACTTAAGGAACAGGGCGATTTTGAATACGAAAGGTACAAAGATAATCTTGATAAGCTTATTAATGAATTAAGCACTGATGAAGCAAAAGAAAATCTTGAAACTTCATTGTACGGAAACTGGATTTCAACTCTTAAGCCACTTCTTAGTAAGAAGGGTAAGGGATATCCTATGTTTATGCAAAATGATGCATGGGCTAAAAAGGACATCGAGTGCTTTGCAGGAAGCTACACCGAGCTTAAGCATGATACAGTGCTTTATGCTAAGCAGGTTATGGCAGAGATGGGCGGTGGTGATATACCTGAATACGATGACAGGGGCTATGTACAGCCGGAGCCGTTAGTATATGAAAGATTTAAGTTTTTAGCTGATGAGACCCGGGGCGGTCTTAAGGACAGAGGTTTACTAAGCTCACAGGATGAAGAAAATCTAAAAAGGCTCTCTGAGCTTTCCAAGTCCTTGTATGATATTTCAATTAAGGAATTAAATGACGAGGTGCTTAGCGATGAAGAGTATGATTTTATTAGAGAGTACGGCGGAACACTAGAACACTTCTGGTATGATGTGATGTCTTATGATACAGGCGATGAGGAAATCAACACTGAGAAATATCAGGCATCACTTGTAGTTGATGTTGCAACTGATCCGAACGGTCAGGTGCTTGAGATGGGGACCGGCAGACCATGTACGATTTATGTTATCGTCAATGTTGACGGTAAGGTAAAAATAGCAAAAGGAAGCGTATACTCCTTCTATCAGTTTGTATGGCCGCTTGAAGACAGATTAACTGACACCTCGTTCAGGGTGCTTATGGGTTACGAACCGGGTAGTGACGGCTACTTTACATCAGAAGATGAAAGAAGGCCTGATATG
This sequence comes from Lachnospiraceae bacterium, assembly GCA_004552595.1. Lineage (GTDB taxonomy): Bacteria > Bacillota > Clostridia > Lachnospirales > Lachnospiraceae > UBA2868. The sequence goes on from SFNX01000038.1 coordinate 25,006, forward strand.
CCGTGGTGGACAAAAGAATACAGCTATGTTTATGAGGATGAATATTAATAAAATAAACAGAGTATTTAACGCAATAATGGCGACGATTGTATTCGTCGCTATTTTCTATGTGACTACATTAATCAATTGTTCAATTTGCATGGCGGCAACAGATACAGTTAACCATAGTGAATATGATGATGAAATCATTTTTTCCAAAAGGGAAGAATGTAATGATATTACAAAGTTTCCGGAAGATATTAAATGGAAGGAAAAGGGAGTAAGAAAGGTTATTGACGGACACGATGTACGTTATATTTTAAGAGATAAAAGAGCACGTGTGTATATTGATAAACGGCTTATCTGGCAGTCGGATGAGACTTGGTTTGTAGAGGATATGTTCGTAGGCGATATTGATAAGGATTCTACAAAAGACAAGGTCAGGAAGAGTGAAAAGTCAGAGGAGGAATTTGTGCTTCTATTATGGAAGGAAGGACGATTTGGACAAAGCCGCCCGTTTTTTATTAAGGATGATGAGAAAGACTATTCGCAGCATATTTTTACATACAATATTGAAGCCGGAAAGCTGATTGAAAAGTGGTGTTCATCATACATCGGTGAAAATGTAAGTGAAATGGTATTTTCAGATGATACGTTGTACTTAACACATTTATCAGGCGAAAAATCACGCTGGAAATGGTTCAGCTTCGGGTTTGAGAAACTTGAATCCGTTAATATTTTAGTTGCCGGTGATAACCTTATGCATAAAGAGATTTATGAAGACATTCTCAAAAATCACAATTCGGATTTTGAGTTTCTGTATAACAGGATTGGAGACAAGCTTAAGGAATCGGATTTGTCGATTATTAATTTAGAGACTCCTCTTGTGTATGATGCTTCAATGTATTCGACTTATCCGTGCTTTGGAACGCCTGTTAGTGTTGCTAAGGGAATAAAGGACGCAGGGTTTGACGGAGTGACGTTATCAACAAACCATAGGCTTGACAAAGGAATTACGGGAATTGAAGATACGATTAAGGCGCTTGATGAATATGACCTTATTCATGTTGGCTCAATGGATGAAAAGCCATATGTGCCGGTTAAGCGAAATGAAATTGAGTTCGCACTCCTTAATTATACGTATGGGACTAATGGAATTAAGGTAAAAAAAGGCTATGAAAACAGCGTAAATTATCTTGATGATGAAGAAAAAATACGGGAAGACATAAGGGAAGCCAAGAAAAATTCAGACTGTGTAATTGTATTTGCCCACTGGGGCAATGAATATACTAAAGAACCTGTGAAAAGCCAGCTTATATGGAGGGATGTGTTTTATGAAGAGGGTGTTGATATTGTTGTTGGTACTCACCCACACGTTATTCAGAAGTACGAAATGTATAAAGAAAAAAATAATGACAGGGAAATGCTTATATATTATTCACTTGGTAACTTCGTGTCCGCAAATCAGCGAAAAGATCATAACAGCGGTGGAATAGGCACATTTACAGTTACAAAATCAGTTGATGGAATTGAAATCAGTGATGAGGAATTTTTCAAAATTGAAACTATTTATCCGAATTTTATTGACAAATGACCTATTTATAATATAATAAGAAAAGTGTTTTGCACAAATTCTTGTTTTAGTTGTAAGAGAAGGACATTATGAATACTAGTTTTTCAGTTAAAAATAATAGCCTTAACCTACTTACACTCGGTAACCTACTAGGCTACCGCTTAATTTCATGCAATTAAGAAGACGAGAATTCTGTAAGAGGTTATATATGGGACTTCGTTTTCTTAATGAAACGAAGTCCTTTTTTATTACGTATATGTTTAAAAGAACTAACGTAATCAACTAATATTTTATAAGTAGAGGAGAAACAAAAATGAAAGAGGTGCGCATTAGTGACATTTCAATGAAGCTTTTTTCAAATTCGAAAGAAGTATCACTGACATTTAAGAAGAAGCTTGAGCTTGTAAAGCTTCTTGATAAGCTATCAGTTGCAGTTATTGAGACGGAAGGTATTGAACAGGAAAAGTCAGACAGCCTCCGTATTAAATCAATGGCTTTAGCAGTTAAAAACAGTGTACTTGCAGTTCCATTGACTCAGATGTCAGCTGAATGTGCAGACAAAACATGGGAAGCTCTTAAAGAGGCGAAAAACCCAAGAATCCAGGTTGTTGCAGCTGTTAGCCCTGCTCAGATGGAGTACATCCATCACCTGAAGGCTGACAAAATGATTACAAAGGTTGTAGAAACTATTGAGTATTGTAAAAAGTATACTGATAACATTGAATTTATTGCAGATGATGCAACAAGAAGTGATTCGGAATTTTTATATAATATAATTGAAGCCGCAATCAACGCAGGTGCTACGACAGTAACTGTTTCTGACGCTGCCGGAACAATGCTTCCTAGAGAGTTTTCTGATTTCATTGAAAACATTTATAAAAATGTAAGTGCACTTAAAGATGTAACACTCGGAATTTCATGCAGCAACGATTTATCAATGGCCGATGCCTGTGCGGTTGTAGGTATTATCGCAGGTGCCGGAGAAGTAAAAACTTCAGCATATCCGTTAAGCTGTATTTCACTTCCTAACATCGCAAGAATTATTGCAAGTAAGGAAGATGTTTGCAATGCAACATGTACTGTAAGAACAACAGAACTTAAGAGAGTCTGCTCACAGATTCAGTGGCTTGTTGAAGTAGGAAGAAGTGCACAGCAGGCTTTTGACAGCTCATCAATAAGTGCTGAAGGCGCAGATATAGTTTTAAGTGCAAATGATGACATTGATGCTGTTGCAAAAATTGCCACAAAGCTTGGATATGATTTATCAGAGGAAGATAAAGTAAGCGTATATAAAGCATTTTCACGTATAGCTTCAAAGAAAGGTACTATTACAGGATATGAGCTTGATGCAATTATAGCTTCATCAGCTCTTCAGGTTCCGCCAACATATACAATTGACAGTTACCTTATTACTATGGGTGATTCAGTAGGAACTACTGCATTAATCAAGCTTAGAAAAGGTGAAGAGGTATTTGAAAATGTTGCAATAGGCGACGGACCGGTAGATGCGGCATTCCTTGCAATAGAAAATATCACAGGAAAGCATTACGAGCTTGATGACTTTAAGATTAAGGCAGTAACAGAAGGAGCAGAAGCAATGGGTGAAACTATTGTAAAGCTTCGTTCAGAAGGAAAGCTTTTCTCAGGAAGAGGAATAAGCGTGGATGTAGTTGGATCAAGTATCAGAGCATATGTAAATGCTCTTAATAAGATAGTATATGAGGAGTGCGAACAATGAAGATTTCTTTTTCGACAAGAGG
>SFNX01000140.1 GCA_004552595.1 Lachnospiraceae bacterium
TGTATTTCAACTACTGAGGCACTAAATGTTATTGAACCATACGGACTTATTAAAAGAGTTTCAAAGGTCATAGTTGATAAAACAAAAAATCGTCTTGAAGAAGTATGTAATAATAAGGCAACTGTTGATGTGATACTATATGAAAATTCGTATGGTGAGCTTGCAAAAAGTTTTTAATATTAAGAGGGAAAAATGATTCATTTTGTTGGAGCCGGATGTGGCGCAAAGGATTTAATTACACTAAGAGGATATGAGCATATTAAAAAAGCTGACGTAATAGTTTATGCCGGTTCGTTGGTAAATAAGGAATTGTTAGATTATAACGAAAACAAAGCTATGATTTATGACTCTTCCTTAATGACACTTGATGAAGTAATGAGTGTATTGATTGAGAGTGAAAAGAAAGGCTTATACACTGTAAGACTTCATACAGGTGACCCGGCAATATTCGGTGCAATTAAAGAACAGATGGATGAGCTTGATAATAATGATTTGGAATATGATATTACACCGGGAGTAAGCGCGGCATTTGGGGCAGCAGCATCGCTAAGGGCAGAATATACACTGCCGGATGTATCACAGACATTAATCATTACCCGTATGTCAGGAAAGACAAAGGTTCCTGAAAAAGAATCAATAAGAAGTCTTGCTTCGCATAATGCGACAATGGCAATATATTTATCTGCATCACTTTCCGCTAATTTACAGAATGAGCTTATTTGCGGTGGATATAATGAAAATACTCCGGTTGCAATTTGCGTTAAAGCAACATGGGATGATGAGAAGATTTTTAGATGCACTGTCGGGAATTTACATGATACAGTAGAAAAAAACAACATAAAAAAAACTGCCGTATTCATAGTAGGCGACTCAATAAATCCGTCAAATTATGCAAAGAGCAGATTATATGCACCCGATTTTTCTACAGAGTTTAGGATGGCAAAAGAGGATAATTAAGTAAGCTATGGCATATAAAGTTAAAGTATATGCTTTCTCGAACACAGGCAGGGAAACAGCAAAAAGAATCGCAGAAATTAAGACAAAAATCTTTAGAGGCGAAAAGCTTGTTTTTGAAGAGTGCATAGAAAACAAAATAGACAGAATAAGCTTTAGAAGTGCAAGTGCACATATATTTGTAGGTGCCATTGGTATAGCAGTACGCAAAATTGCACCATATATTGAAGACAAAAAAATCGATCCTGCCATAATTACAGTTGATGAAAAAGGGCAGTTTGTTATTCCTGTTTTATCAGGGCATATAGGAGGTGCTAACAGACTCTCGGAACTTATTGCACATGAAATAAATGCAACGGCTGTAATAACTACTGCAACAGATGTTAACGGATACAATGCAATTGATTTACTTGCAGCTGATAACAGACTTTCTTTTATATATTCACACAATCAGAACGTAAACGATAAAATTCTTAAGCACGAAGTAGTTAAGGTATTTGCCGATAAAGATATTGATGTTATAAAAGATAATCACGGAATATATGAAATGAGTGATTTATCAGAGTGTGATGTTCATATTATAAATGACAGAAAATATATTATCGGAACGGGCTGCAGGAAAAATACAGATACAATTCTTTTTGAACAGACACTTAATTCAATACTAAATGAATATGGTATAAGCCATTCGGAAATAGACAGGATATGTTCAATAGACAAGAAAGAGAATGAAGAGGCAATTATAAATTATGCCGATAAAAATAAAATTATGTATGAAACCTATTCTGCAAACGAGCTTGAAAGTGTGGCCGGGGATTTTGACAAATCTGACTTTGTAAAAGAAATAACAGGAGTCTTTAATGTGTCAGAGAGAGCATGTGCTTATGCATGCAGTCTTATCGGAAGAGGCGAATTTATTATAAAAAGAAGAGTTGAAAACTCAATCACAGTTTCAATTTTAAAAGTAATAAAAAGGATAGACTTAAATGGGAAATCTTAATGTAGTCGGGCTTGGCCCGGGTAATAAAGACAATATGACATTCAGAGCATACGATGCACTAATTCGCTCTGATTATTTAGTCGGATATACTAATTATATTAAGCTGATTCCTAAGGAAATTACCGGCAAAGAAATAATAAGTACCGGTATGGGCGATGAAGTATTAAGATGTGAACAAGCATTAGAAAAGGCCAATGAAGGGTATGAGGTTTCGCTGGTATGTTCAGGCGACTCTGTAATATATGGTATGGCTTCTCTTTGTTATGAGCTTATTAATAAATATAAAAATGTAACGATAAATGTTATTCCTGCGGTTACGGCCGCAGTATCGGGTTCTGCGTTAATCGGTGCTGCTTTGGGAAATGATTTTACAGTAATCAGTTTAAGTAATTATCTTACAAAAAAAGAAGATACATATAAAAGACTTAAGGCATGTGCAGAGGCTGATTTTGTTATGGCACTTTATAATCCGAAAAGTAATAAAAGACCTGACTGCCTTAAGGATGCATGTGAATTTTTGCTTAAGTATATTGAAGAAGAAAGAATATGTGCAGTTGCTAAAAATATCGGAAGAGAAAATGAAACATATGAAATTATGACTCTTATAGAACTAAAAGATTTTGATGCCGACATGTATTCAACTGTATTTATAGGCAGCAGTATGACAACAATAATTGACGATAAATTTGTTACAAAAAGAGGCTATTCAATATGAGCTTATGTTTCATTTTTTCCGGAACAAGTGAAGGACGTGAGCTCGCAGAGATTTTGGCAGAAAGTAATATAACCTGTCTTTATTTTGTTGCGACAAAATACGGTGACATGGTTGTCAGTAATCATAAAAACATTCATGTCAACGTTGGAAGGCTTGATGTAAAAGAAATAGATGAATTAATTGTTAGGAATAAGCCCGACTTTATTATTGATGCTACTCATCCACATGCAAAAATGATCACAGAAAACATTATTACTTCATGCAAAAATACCGGCAATGAACAAAGATATATTCGTGTAAACAGAAACGTTGATGATTACGATTTGTATGAAGAATTTAATGATACATACATCTCTGTGAATTCTCTAGATGAGGCAGTTTTAACATTAAAAGAATATATTAAGAGTAAAGAAATTACGGACAAAAATATTTTACTTACAACCGGAGTTAAGGAACTTAAATTCTTTTTGGAAAAAGAAATAAAGGACAGAATTATTGCAAGAGTAATTCCTTCTATTGAAAGCTTAAGCGAATGTTATAGACTAGGCTTAAAAACAAAGTCAATAATTGCAATACAAGGACCATTTTCAGCAGAAATGAATGCTGCAATAATAAGACAGTACAACATCGGCATTCTGATTACTAAAAACAGCGGTAAGCGAGGAGGCTTTTATGAAAAGCTTTTTGCATGTAAAAATGAAAACATAAAAGCAATCGTAATTGAAGATAATGAAAAGTCAAATGGTGGTTTTTCAGTAAAGGAAGCGGCAGAATTTGTCATAAGAAAGCTTGGAATCAAAGAAAAAAAGAACCTTAATCTGATAGGTGCCGGTGTACTGAAAAAAGACTTATTAACAAATAAAGCCATTAATACAATTGAGAGTGCAGATGTAATATTTGGCGCAAAACGTATGGTTCAGTTTGGGAAAAAACTTAATGAAAATGCGATGGTTTATGAAGAGTTTTTGCCTGACAAAATACTAAATATTATTGATAAAAATGATTATCGTAATATTTGCGTTCTGTATTCGGGAGATACCGGTTTATGTAGCGGTGCAAAGGGGCTGAATGATTTGCTGTCTGATAGAGATGACATTAACGTTGCAATAATTCCCGGTATTTCTTCTTTATCATATTTTTCATCATTAACAGGAATTCAGTACAGTGATTAC
>SFNX01000141.1 GCA_004552595.1 Lachnospiraceae bacterium
CCAAGGCTATATCGACTTGCAGGGTCCCTCCACCGCCACCAATGTGGAAGGCGTGTTTGCCGCCGGCGACGTAGCCGACCCCCACTATCGCCAAGCCATCGTAGCTGCCGGTTCCGGCTGCCGAGCCGCCCTCGACGCCAAAGCATACCTCGATACGCTATAAACATATACTTATTTTGAATATGATGCTGAAAAGATTGCTTCTCTGCTTTGGTGCCATGGCACTGGTGTCCTCGGCTATGGCTCAAAACTGCCCGCCTAAAGGGTATAACTCCACTCTGGGCGACTTCAACGGAGATGGCAAGAAAGAATATGTGTATTTCATTCCACCGAAAGATGCCGACAGGTGGGATGAATTGTCCGACCTGAGCGTGCTGAACGGTGTGCTCAAATTCACCGACCCTTCCATTCCCGACATTTTCCTCAAGTTTTGCGTAACAGGCGTGCCCAACAACCTCGGCGACCTCAACGGCGATGGAAAAGACGAGATCGGCATTCAGCCGGGATGGGTGACTTCCAGCTGGGGTGAGTATCGCGTTTTTACCTTAAAATCAAGCGGATGGATTGATGCAATTTCGCCCATAGCCGTGTATTTAGATGACGATTTGGATTTCGATACAACTCCGCCCATCAAGAAATTAGGCAAAGGAAAAGTGAGAATCACCAATTTCCAATGGGGAAACGGCGGAGTCCAAAAAAATTATAAGGTAGTGCGCATAAAATAACCCCAACCCCATCAAATCCCCCGCCCTACGAAACTTTCCAAACTTTCGCAGGGCGGGGGGATGAACTTATACACTCAATCGTTTCACCGGGAGTAAAGTCGAAAGTCATTTAACAGTAGTAGCAGAGTGCTGACTACAATCTTCAAGCCCAATTCCCCAACTTGCGAAACTTGAATAATATTTTGTCAATACTAATATCTGTTGTTTTTGATGTTGCGAATGTAAGAATAATTTGGGATCGAAATATTTCTGACCAAGGTACATTTATTAAACTTTTCATTTTAATAGCTCCCTAATAATTATTATGCCTAATATTAAAGATAATTTATTTTTCGATACAGTTTCTTCTTATAAAGATGAATCTCTTCGCGATTATCAGCGTGATTGTAAACTTAATATTTATGATTTATGGAAGACGAATGATTCAATAATGCTTCAAATGCCAACTGGTACAGGAAAAACAAAGTTGTTTGTTTCAATAATGAATGATTTCGCTTTTTTTTCAATGGGTAAAGATGATAAAGACTGTGTGCGCTCATTAATCATTACCCATAGAGATGAGCTTGTAAAACAAATTTATAGAGAGTTGAAATATTTTTACAAATTAGATTGCTCAATTATTAATTCTAAGTCATATCGTTACCAAACAGAATTTTGTAATATCAGTGTCGCATCAATACAAACACTCAATCGAAGGTTATGGGCATGGGGTGAAGGAACATTAGATTTTATAATTGTAGATGAGGCTCATCATTGTTTGGCGAAGACATATAAGAAAGTGCTTAGAAATTTTCCAGGAGCAAAGATTTTAGGATTAACGGCAACTCCCTATAGGCTAAATGGTGTAGGTTTTACCACATTATTTGATAAGATTTTAATTTCTCCAAGTATTGGAGATTTTATAAAAGCTGGATGGCTCAGTAATTATGCCTATTATTCTCTTCCAAAAGACAACTATATTACGCAAGACATTATTGATAAATTGTATTATGATAAATATGGAGATTATGCAACTCGGAGTTTGGAAAGACAGTTTAATACTACTATTATCAGAGCTAAAATTATAGCAAATTATTTAAAATATGCAAAAGGGAAAAAAGGTATTATCTATACTATTAGTAGACAACATAATAATAGACTTTGCCGTGAATTTCAAAAGATTGGTATTAGAGCTAAAGGTATTGATAGTTGCACTAATAGTGATGATAGGGCAAGGATTGTTAATGAGTTTAAATGCGGCACAGTTCAAATTCTATGTAATGTAAATATCTTTACTGAAGGTTTCGATTGTCCAGACATTGAATTTATTATGTTGGCACGAGCTACAACATCTCTTGCACTCTATCTTCAACAAGTAGGAAGAGGTTTGAGGTTATCTGAAAATAAGGATAAGGTAATAATTATTGATACAGTTGGATTATATAACAAATTTGGTTTACCAAGCGATAAAAGAAACTGGACAAAATACTTTATTGGTGATAGTGACGAAACGGCAATAAATGAAGAAATCCAAGAAGTCGCTAAAAACAGATTATATTCTCTCTCAAATAGGGATTCAGACTTATCAGAAGGGAATGAAGAAATTTTATTGATAGAAGATACCGGAAGTAATGAATGTATTGAACAGTACAAACAATCCATAATAGATAGTAGAAAAACGGATATAGATATTGTGGTTAAAGAAATATTTATATTAAACGAAAGTGTTGTAAAAGAAGAAATTAATAATTGGAAAGATAATCGAGGTTTGACATTTAAAGCAGAAGCCGTGGAGGATTTATTTTGGCCTGTTGATACAATATCAATAAATCATGATGATTCAATACTTGCTGAAAGAGTACAAGCTGAATATAAACCAGTTGTAGTAGACGGACAATTAGAATACGAACAGTATGAAGATATTAAAGATCTTATAGAACATCAGTATGGTATGATGTTAAAAATTTATTTAAAGAGATTAAAAACCAAACAAGAAGAGAATTATCGCAAACTTTATGCTTTTACAATTAGTGAAGTGATGATATATTTTGAACAAGTCTATGGTAAGGAACATCGTATGACAAAAAAACTTAATTCTTTTCTTGAAGATTATGATTATAATGAGCCTGTCTGGGAAGAATATCTTAATAGCAACCTCAAATACAGAAGCGAAAAGGATCTGCATCGTTAGTAAAAAGGGGCACAGCGCATCGAATGTCACCATAAAGACATATACATTCCCCTTACCCCACCATGCGACTTGAGGCAATACGCAGTATCATGACCATAAGTTGTTGGTGTTATCCAAAGTCATTCTGGAAGACATTGGCATAAGCATTGTTGCATAAATAGATATTCAGCACATACTGCCTTGATGTCTTGTTCCACTTGGCCGGCACAGAGATGAACTTGAAAACAAACGCCTTGATGCGGCTTGTTGCTTTGAGTCCGAATTTCTTTGTGTCAAGACTCTCCATGATGAATATATAGAAGTTTCGTATGAGTGCCGTAAGCAGAAGAAATGCCGTGTTCTCGCCTGTTGAAGGATTTTGGAGGCCTGTTCCAGCCGAATCCGTTGTTCATGTCGTCGAAGATGCGCTCCTTCCCTCCACGGAGGTTGTAGAATTCGACAATCTCTCTCTCGGAAGACTTGTGGTCATTTGTAAGGATGCAGCGGTAGGTGTATTCGCCTTCCCACAGGTCAAGCTCACCGTCCATCCGCTTCTGCCTTTGAATCACAAGACGGTATGCCTTCCCTTTCCATTTCTCAACAAGAATGGAGTTCAGTTCAAACTCAATGCCGCCCAATTCCTCCTTCTTCCACCCTTTGAGCGCAAAGATATCATCGTAGAGCGAATTCACCACATTTCTGCCGGCGTCAATCATTCCGCTTATAATCAGGGACAATGCCACGGGGAATTGCGACACATTTTCTTCCGCCAATTTCCGATAGTGGGCATACATATCATACGGATCGCCGCCAATGATGTAACAATTTGCAATGTTAAATATCGAAATATCGTTTTTTATATCAATCTGTTAATTAATCGGTTATTTGGTGTGGGGGTTGTGGGAGTGGAGGAGGG
>SFNX01000142.1 GCA_004552595.1 Lachnospiraceae bacterium
TCTCGTGCGTTGCTATTTGTGGCAATGGTGCTCTTGCTTGGTGTGGTTCAGGCTCGTGCGAATGTGTTCAGTGATTTTAACGAAAAGGAGCAACGACAGCATCAGAATGCTATCCACTTTATGGATAATGGAATGGTGGATACTGGCATTGATATGCTCAAGGACTTGGATAAAGCGCATCCTTCCAACTGGGTGGTTGTCCATGAAATTGTGTATGGATATATTGTTAAGCAAGATTATGAAGAAGCATATCAGTGGGCGAAAAAGCTGTTGAAGCTAAAAGATGCAGGTGCTGACTCATACGTTATTGCAGGTAATGCCTTCTATCATGTGGGGAAGCGCAAAGAGGCTATTGAAATTTATGAAAAGGGTTTGAAGAAGTTCCCTAACAGTGCCCGCCTGTGGGTGGAAAAGGGCAATAAGGCATATATGATGAAGAACTACGATGAGTCTGTGGGATGTTATGAACATGCCATTGATATTGATCCGAATTTCGACGCGTCGTATTATCGTCTTGCCAACTTATATGCTTTGTCAACCGACCCTGTTTGGGCTGTGATGTATGCTCAGAATTACCAATTGCAAGCGAGCAAATATGAGCGACTGATGGAAATGGGGAAACTCATCTATGATTTGTATCGCGAAAATGTGACTCGCAAAGATGGCAAATGGGAGGTGACATTCACTAAAACAGTGAATTTGTCGGCGTATGCTTCGCAGGATTGCGATATTCCTTACAATGGATATTTCTATCATCTGCATAAGGTTGTGCTTGATGAGGGTGGTTTCGCAGGTGATACACTCACGCTTGCAGATGTGGCGAGGCTGCATCGCAAATATGTGGAGATAGCCGACACAACGGCACACGACTATTACAATGTGCCGGTGCTGGATATGGAACGCGCAGCACTGCACGAAGGATATTTAGATGGATATATTATGTGGATGCTTCGTGGAGCCGACGCGGGATTTGGAAACAAGTATTTTGGAACCGAACAGTGTGATTCGGTGGTAGACGCATTTGTGGAATGGTATAATAATGATTATAACAAAAGAGGTTACAGAATGGGCGAGACTCGCCCCAATACCACGGTTACTGCACTTGTGCCGGTGCCTCGTTTCGACGACCTGAAGGATGAGAAGGCTTGCAAGGTGCATCGTGATGAAATTCGCGCCATTGCTAAATGGGTGCTTGACGCTAAGCCGGATACCGCCAGTTTGTTGCAAAAAAAGATGTCGGGTGCAATGTTTGCATGGATATTGAATACCGATGAGGTGTCTTTGGTTTTGGATATGAATCCTTTGCAAATTCAAAAGCATATTCTGCCATATTTTATGGCTGCGACTATTGAGCATTTGCGCGGTCAAAATAAGAGGAAATTAGACTGCTCTGATTTTGTGAAAGTGATGATGAAAGTGGTTTACTATGCTCGCAAGTATAAGGATTTGCTTGGCTTGACCGAAGAAGAACTGAAAGTGATTAATCAAGACGATGAGACGCTCAATGCGTTATTCAAGGCTGATTTCGAGAAAGTGAGCTAAGAGAGAAATATGAACATTTTAACAAGTGAGGACCTTGTTTCCCCTCAACAATCATCTGAGAAATAATTAGGCATTTTTCGCAAAAAACACCATCAAAAGAACCGTCCCTTTGATGGTGTATACTGATGAACTCAACTCATATAATAGACTTGATACTACAAAATACACTCATAAGGTTGTAAATCATGGTAGAAATGAGTATGTCAAGGATGGAGACTTTACCAATACAATTGAAGGTTTCTGGGGTGTGTTTTTGAAGAGAATGATAAAAGGTTGCTATCACTTTATTTCAACTAAATATATTCAGAGATACATTGATGAAGCAGTATATCGCTACAACACCCGCAAAATGTTTGGATGTGATTGTTTCAAGCAGATGTTTACAAAGAGTATCGGTGTAATGGACTATAAAATGATAAAAAATGTAGCATAAATATTTTATATAATTTGTTATCTTTAAAAGAAATGGAATATGGGAAAGATTACGAATTTTTCTGAATTTATTAATGAGTCAAAAGAATTAATTATCTATAATACTACATTATCACCTGTAAATGTTGGAGATATAAAAATATTGAGTTCAAAAGAGGAAATTGATAGATATTCAAACTTTGTGTGGGATATGTTAGAGAAATCTTATGAACACATAGGTGGTTTACAATCATATCGAAACTATTCTGATTTTAAAAAGAAAAATCATAAGATTTTAGTTGTTATTGATTTTAACAGTGCTACTTTGTTAGCATGTGCCACTTTTAGAAGAATTGAAAACAGTCTAAAAATGACAGCAATAGGGTGTAGTCAAGATGATAAAGGGAAACTTGCATTGCAACAGATTATTCAACACACAATATCAGAATTAGAATTACATTATTGGTCAGAAGTTAGTGGAGCAATAGAACACTATTTTAAAAAACACAATGGATTTCCTATGCCCAATACAATGGCTGGTAAAATTTTGCAAATACCCGAAAAAGATATTACTATATCTAATAAGGATATGGTACACTATGATAGACCAATAGGTAAAGATAGAGAAGTGTTTACGAAAATGATTTTTGGAATAAAATCAGATGAAATATTTCAGCAAGCAATGGATGAAGTTGAAAATTATTATGACTTTATGAAAGAGGTAAATAATATGATAAATGAGTCAAAAGAATTTAAGTATTCAATAAAACAATCAATATACATAATTGAAAATCTGTATAGGTTACATGAGGAGAATAAAGTGAATGAATTAACTCCAAAGTGGGCAGATGCATTAAAAGAAAGCATGAAAACATTAAGAAAATCAACTAAGAACCAAACGATTAGTGATTATATTGAGTATGGTGAATATTTGTTGTCAGATATGCAGATATTAGAATTGAACACGATAAACATTAGTAAAGGCGTGTGATACTTTAAACTATCAGTAAATAATAAATAGTTTATAGTCAACAAGTATATTATTACCTATAATTTTGCATCGGTCTTTGACCACCCGACGCTTGAACGGTCTTAATACTCCGTGCGTCAAATGAGAGGTAGCCTTTAGAGGAAGCCTCTCACTTTCTTTTTATAGCGACCTGCTTTGAGTGCTGTTAAAAATGGACGAAATGCGACATGGATGTGCCGGATTTTTGTAATCTGATTTGATTTTTATCATTTATAGACAACAAAATTAGCACAAAATGTGATTTTATCATTTATAGACAACAAAATTGAAAAAATTGTGGTTTTGTTGTTTACGGACAATGAAATTGCGTGGTGAGGTGTGGTTTTGTGGGGAGGAGAAATGAATAGCGAGGCTGTGTCGGTGGGGTGACACGGCCTCGCTTGTATGGTTCGCCTTGTGGAGGGGGCGGTTAGAGGGCGGATTTTAGGCGGGTGATAAATTCGTCGGCTTGGGCGATGGTGAGCACCAATGGGGGCAACAGGCGTATCATATTGGTGCCTGAAGCGCCCGTGAACACGTGCTGCTCGTGAATCAAGCGGCTGCGAAGTTCTTTCACCGGATAGTCGAACTCCATGCCTATCATCAGTCCACGGCCTCGCACTTCCTTGATGCCGGGAATCTTTTTCAGTTCCGTAAGCAGGTGCTCGCCCACTTTTCGTGCGTTCTCCACCAGTTGCTCTTTCTCGAAGATTTCGAGCACTGCCAATGCGCCGGCACAGCCCAAATGGTTGCCGCCGAAGGTGGTGCCCAGCATTCCGTACACG
>SFNX01000005.1 GCA_004552595.1 Lachnospiraceae bacterium
GGCAAGGATTGAAGGAGTTGTATATTCGGAAGAAGATAATCCGCATGATTTCTTAGGTGTTAAAAAGGAACTGACAGGGTATCTTTTTCAGACTTTTCTTCCATACGCAAAAAAGGTAAGTGTTGTAGTAAAAGCCGGAAATGACGCTAAGGAATATCCTATGGAGCTTGTAGATGAGGAAGGCTTTTATGCAGCTTATGTGACTAAGCTTCAGGTATTTGATAAGATCAAATACTATTATAATGTTACAAAAGAGGACGGCACAGTTACATTACTTGATGATCCATACCGTTTCAAGTCTACGATTGATGATAATGTTCTTCGTAAGTTCAATGCAGGAATCTGTTATGACATATACAATTACCTTGGAGCTCATGTTAAAACAATTGACGGAGTCAAAGGCACAGCCTTTGCTGTATTTGCACCTAATGCAATAAGAGTATCGGTAATCGGCGATTTTAACGGATGGGATGGCAGAATTCACCAGATGAGGAGACTTTCTGATTCGGGTGTTTTTGAAATATTTATCCCCGGAGTAAAGCCATATGATGCCTATAAATATGAAATAAAGTTTAAAGGCTCTGCAATTGCTATAAAGTCTGACCCGTATGGTTTTATGTCTAAGCTTAGACCGGGTAATGATTCGGTAGTTGCTGATATGAAGTCATTTGACTTTACGGATAAGGAATGGATTAAAAACCGCAGAGCTGTCAGGGCAGATGAGCCTATGGCAATTTATGAAGTCAGTCTTTCTTCATTTGAAGCTGATGAAGGCTCTAAATTCCCTAATTACATGGAAATTGCCAATGAGCTTTGTGAATATGTCAAAAAGGAAGGATATACACATATTGAGATTACACCGGTAATGGAGTATCCGCTTGATGAATCATTAGGATTCCAGACGATCGGTTATTTTGCTCCTACAAGAAGATATGGCGAGCCTTGTGATTTTATGTATCTTATAAATCATATGCATGAGAACGGCATAGGTGTAATTCTTGATGTCAATTTTGCATCTTTTCCAAGAGATGACCATGGCCTTTCATATTTTGACGGAACTAATCTTTATGAACATAAGGATGAAAGACAAGGACTTACTCCTGACAAGAAAATGTGCATATTCAATTATGGCAGAAAAGAAGTTTCAAATTATCTTATTTCATGCGCGCTTTTCTGGATAAATGTTTATCATGCTGATGGTATCAAGATAAACGATGTCGCTAAAATGGTCTATCTTGATTATGATAGAAATGAGAATGAATATGTTGCCAATATTTATGGCGGAAATGAAAATTTAGAAGCGATTGACCTTTTGAAGCATTTGAATTCCATCAATGAAAAAATGAAGTTAAATGCAATGATAATAGCTGATGGAAACGGATATTATCCGATGCTGACAGAGAAGCTCTCAAACGGTGGCCTTGGATTTTCATATGCCTTTAATACGGGATTTTCTGATAACCTGACAGATTATATTTATAAAGATGTTCCATCAAGAAAGTATCACTATGATGAATTGACGCACACTACAGCGTATGCATATTCCGAAAACTATATATTACCTCTGTCACATTGTAATTCTTTTGATGCAGGTGGTTCTCTTTTATATAGAATTTTGGGAGATGACAAATATAAAGCTGCTAATTATAAAGTATTGCTTGGATATTTATTTACATATCCCGGTAAAAAGCTCGTATTTAAGGAGCAATTACCTAAAGAAATTAATGAATTAATAGGAAATTACAATAAGGATTTATTAAACCTTTACAAAGAAACAAAGGCACTCTATGAGCTAGACGGCAGTAGTGAAGGCTTTGAGTGGCTTGAAAATATATCATCGGAAAAGAATATACTTTCATTTATCAGAAAATCAAAGTCTGGGGAGATGGTACTTGTTGTTTGCAATTTTTCAGATGAGTCATATGAAAAGCATAAATTATCGGTTCCTTTCTTCGGTAAGTACAAAGAGATATTCAATTCTGATTCGGCCTCTTATGGTGGAAGCGATTTCATTAATAAGAGATTAAAGACATCTAAAAAAGAAAAGAATGCCTTTAGGGACGATTATATCAGTATAAATGTACCACCACTTGGAATCAGTATTTTTAATTGCACTAAGGTTTTAGAATAAATGGAAAGCCAACGTTTTATATGACACAAAACGCTGATTTATTGCGATAATACAGCGATTATGATAGAATAAATCGGATATGGTTTTATTTTTGAGGATATAATAATGACAATAGTTCAGGCAATAATATTAGGAGTTATACAAGGGCTTACCGAGTTTTTACCGGTATCAAGTTCAGGGCATCTTGCCATTATGAAGAACATTTTAAGAATGGATTTGGAAACAGGCGCCTTATATGATGTATTATTGCATGTTGCAACACTGGTTGCCATCTGTATTGTAATGCGTAAGGACATTGTTAAACTGATTTTGGAGTTTATTTCAATAGTAAGGGATGTCTTCACGAATTTTCTTATTTTTATAGACAGAATTACACATAAAGATGACCAGTATTATATTAAAATAATGTCTTCTGCATACAGAAGATTTGTTGTATTGATTATAGTTTCATCTATACCGACTGCCATTATTGGTTTTTTACTTAATGACATTATTGAAACAGTAGAGAATGAACTGCTGGTTCCCGGAATATGTCTTATTGCAACCGCTGTAATTATTTTGATTTCGGATTTTCTTGCTGATGGTACGAAAAAACCAAAAGATGCCACAGTATATGATGCATTCGCAATAGGAACGGCACAGGGAATTGCAACACTTCCTGGATTATCAAGATCAGGAACTACTATAACAGCATGTATTCTCTGTGGATTCGACAGAAAGTTTGCAGTTAAATATTCATTTATTATGTCTATGCCTGCGATTTTTGGTGCATTGATTCTAAAGCTGTCAAAGATTTCTTCTGAGACAGTTACGGGAGGCGATATTGCAGTTTATATTGTCGGTATGGTTATAGCAGCTGTAGTTGGTTATTTTGCATTAATCTTTACTACAAAGTTAGTACAGAAAAAGAGTTTTAAATACTTTGCATTTTATTGTTTCGGAATAGGGGTCGTTTCAATAATTGCATATATAATAAGTTTTTAATCTTTCGGTTCATAAGAGGGATGTGAATCGAATGAAAAATAGGGGGAAGTATGGCTACAAGGTCTACAGGTTCAGGCAAAAGTACAAGCCGGAACACTAAGAAGGGTGCCACAAAGACAAACACGAAACGTGGCAATACAAAAAGAAAAAAGAAAGATATTGCGAATCTTGTTACCGTTGATGACAGTATACGTGATGAAGCGGTGCTTTTGTGCATTTTAGGCGTCAGCATATTGATTTATCTTGCTTTATTTGGCATACTCGGTTCATTTGGTAAGGTTCTTCAGGGATTCTTTTTTGGCGTTTTTGGAATAGTATCATATATTGTACCGGTTGTGATTTTCTTTTCGGCTGCATTCTATATATCTAACCGAGGAAAAAGTGTCGCATATATTAAGGTTATTTTTGCCTTTGTTTTATTGCTTATTCTTATGTCTTTATCTGAGCTTATGTTTGATAAGGACTTTAGTGCAGTAAAAATTACGGAGTATTATACTCATTGCAGTGAAGCACATAAGGGCGGCGGAATAATCGGTGGAATTATCAGCAGTGTACTTACTAAAACTATCGGAACACCGGGAACATATATTGTATTAATTATTCTTTCGATTGTTGCAATTGTACTTATTACAGAAAGATCATTTTTCTCAGGAGTTAAACACGGTTCGGAAACAATATATAATTCGTCAAAGGATTATTCTATAAAATATAAAGACAGACGTGACGAAAAGAGAAGAATAAGAGAAGAGCATAACAGACAACGTCTTATTGAAAAGGAAGAATTAAGAAAAGATAAAGTTGTCTCAGGTGTAATGCTTAATACAAAGCTGACACCACCTATTGAAGATGCTGACGATATACATGAGATTAAAGGCGATGGCAGCATTTCTGATGTTGATGTCACTAAATGGTCACAAAATGATGTTAACGAAGCAGAAAATCTTGAGGCTGTTACGCCTAATATAAATATTCGTACAATTCATAATATTGAAATTGATGACGAGAAAGAATTTAAGATTAGTAAGCCATTCATTTCCGATGTCACTGATGATGATGAAATTATTTCATATTCCGATAATAATGATTCAAATGTGTATGAAGATAGTTACGCTAACACTACATTAAACGGCAAAATCAATATTACAGGTGAGAATATTGTCGGACATGGCGAAATAAAGGAAAAAGAAAAACAGACAGAATACGAAGATTCTTTTATTAAGTCGGAAAACCTAAAACCGATTAAAAAGCCTGTCAAGAAAAAAAGTGTATATAAATTCCCGCCTATCACTTTGCTTAAGTCGGTTGCTAAAAATGTAAATACAGAATCAGTAGCAAAACTTAGGGAAACGGCGGCAAAGCTTCAGACAACACTTAAGACTTTTGGTGTAAATGTTACTATAACAGATATTGCACAAGGCCCGTCAGTAACACGATATGAGATGCAGCCTGAAGTCGGAACAAAAGTTTCTAAAATTACACATCTTCAAGATGATATTAAGTTAAACATGGCTGCAAGGGATATTAGAATAGAAGCTCCAATTCCCGGAAAAGCTGCAGTTGGTATAGAGATTCCTAATAAAGAAGTATCAATGGTCTCATTTAGAGAACTCATTGATTCAAAGGAATTCAAGGAGGCAAATTCAAAGATAAGCTTTGCTGTAGGAAAAGACTTATCGGGTTCAACTGTTGTTGCAGACATAGGTAAGATGCCGCATCTTCTGATTGCCGGTTCTACAGGTTCGGGAAAGTCAGTATGTATAAATACTCTTATTATGAGTATTATTTATAAGGCTACACCTGATGAGGTAAAGCTTATCATGGTTGACCCTAAAGTCGTTGAGCTTTCTGTCTATAATGGAATACCGCATCTTATGATTCCCGTTGTTACAGATCCAAAAAAAGCTGCCGCAGCGCTTAACTGGGGCGTAGCGGAAATGACCGACAGATATAACAAATTTGCTGAATTCGGTGTAAGGGACTTAAAGGGCTACAATAAGAAGCTTGAACAGGTAATGGCTAATGTTAATGAAGCAGAAAGACCAAAGAAACTTCCTCAGATTGTAATTATTGTAGACGAGCTTGCAGACCTTATGATGGTAGCATCAAATGAAGTTGAAGCTTCAATATGTAGACTGGCCCAGCTTGCCAGAGCAGCAGGTATTCATCTGGTAATTGCAACGCAGCGTCCGTCTGTAGATGTAATTACAGGACTCATTAAGGCTAATATGCCAAGCCGTATCGCATTCGCTGTTTCATCGGGAGTCGATTCGAGAACAATTCTTGATATGAATGGTGCTGAACGTTTGTTAGGAAAGGGCGATATGCTCTTTTATCCTCAAGGCTATACTAAGCCTTCACGAGTTCAAGGTGCATTTATTTCAGATGAGGAAATTAGCGAAATTGTTGACTTTTTAAAGGCAAATTGCGGCGAGGGTTATTATGACGAGGATGTGCTTGCAAAGGTCAATTCGCAGGCTTTGGATTCTAACGGTACAAAGCAGGGCTTAGGTGGAAATAGTCAGGATAACGATTCAGACAAAGACCAGTATTTTATTGAAGCGGCAAGGCTTGTAATAGAACAGGACAAAGCATCAATCGGATATTTTCAGAGAAGATTCAAAATCGGCTTTAACAGAGCTGCAAGAATTATGGATCAGCTTTTTGAAGCAGGCATTGTATCTCAAGAGGAAGGAACAAAACCAAGAAAAGTACTCATGAGTATGGAAGAATTTGAAAATGCTTTAGAACAAGGAGAGTTTTAATGAAAGCAGATATTGAAATCGCAAGAGAAGCTGAAAAACTGAATATTAAAGAGATTGCAGGAAGACTTAATATCAGTGAAGATGATATTGAAATGTATGGAAAATACAAGGCAAAGCTGTCTTCTGAATACTTAAAGTCAATAGAAAATAATGAAGACGGAAAGCTTATTTTAGTTACTGCAATTAATCCGACACCGGCAGGTGAAGGGAAAACTACTACAAGCGTAGGTCTTGCAGATGCTTTTTCAAAACTTAATAAAAAGGTAGTACTTGCATTAAGAGAACCATCACTTGGCCCGTGTTTTGGAATTAAAGGCGGAGCTGCAGGCGGTGGTTATGCACAGGTAGTTCCAATGGATGAGATTAACCTTCATTTTACAGGGGATTTTCATGCTATTACAAGTGCCAATAATCTTTGTGCCGCACTTCTTGACAACCATATCCAGCAAGGAAATGAAAAGAATATTGATACAAGAAGTATCGTATTTAAACGATGTGTTGATATGAATGACAGAGTATTAAGAAATGTTGTTGTAGGACTTGGTTCTAAGACTGACGGCTTTGTAAGAGAAGATCATTTTGTCATTACGGTTGCTTCTGAAATCATGGCAGTTCTTTGTCTTGCAACAGATTTTAAGGATTTAAAAAGACGTCTTTCAAGAATGGTTGTTGCATATGATTATGACGGAAATCCTGTTACTGCTAATGACATTAAGGCAGTAGGCGGAATGGCTGCTCTTTTAAAAGAAGCAATTAAGCCTAATTTAGTTCAGACTTTAGAGCATACACCTGTACTTATTCATGGTGGCCCTTTTGCCAATATAGCTCATGGTTGTAATTCTGTAATAGCTACAAAAGCAGGACTTAAGATGGCAGATTACTGTATTACTGAAGCCGGATTCGGTGCAGACCTTGGAGCAGAAAAGTTTTTTGATATTAAATGCAGAAAAGCGGGATTAAAGCCTGCCTGTGTAGTTCTTGTTGCAACGGTAAGAGCTCTTAAATATAATGGCGGAGTTGAAAAAGCAGATTTGGCTACCGAGAATCTTTCAGCATTGCAAAAGGGAATTGTAAATCTTGAAAAACACATTGAAAATCTTAAGAAATATAATGTTCCTGTTGTAGTTACTCTTAATGCATTTGCATCAGATACTCAAGCTGAGCATGAATTTATTAAGAAATTCTGTGAGGAAAGAGGCTGTGAATTTGCACTTTCAAATGTATTTACGGAAGGCGGACAGGGCGGAATAGAACTTGCACAAAAAGTTATTAATTCAATTGAAAACAAAAAATCTGATTTTAAGCCTTTATATGATGAAAAGCTTCCGATAAAGGAAAAGATTTTAACAATTGCAAAGGAAATCTATGGTGCCAAAGGTGTTAAGTATACATTAAATGTTGAAAAGGAAATAAATAACCTTAATAAGCACGGATATTCCGAACTACCGATATGTATGGCAAAAACACAGTATTCACTTTCTGATGATGCCACAAAGCTTGGAAGACCTAATGATTTTGAAATAACTGTAAGAGATATGTATGTATCTGCAGGTGCAGGATTTATTGTTGCCATTACAGGTTCAATAATGACTATGCCGGGACTTTCTAAAAATCCTGCCGCATACAGCATTGATGTTGATGATGATGGCAATATTACAGGATTATTCTAAATATAATAAGGAGCTTATATGACTAAGATAATTGATGGGAAAAA
The DNA here is from genome assembly GCA_004552595.1 of Lachnospiraceae bacterium. Classification (GTDB taxonomy): domain Bacteria; phylum Bacillota; class Clostridia; order Lachnospirales; family Lachnospiraceae; genus UBA2868. Next base: position 7,592 of record SFNX01000005.1, read on the forward strand.
GATTTCACAAGAGATAAAGGATGAGTTAAAGGCTAAAGTATTAAGCCTTAAAGCTGAAGGTAAAAAAATACCTTGTCTTGCCGTAATTCAGGTTGGAAACGACCCGGCTTCAACAGTATACGTAGGCAATAAGAAAAAGGCATGTGAATATATTGGAATCGGTTCTAAGTCATTTGAGCTTAAGGAAGAAACAACACAGGATGAACTTATAAAGCTTATTGACGAGCTTAATAACGATGATGAAGTAACAGGAATATTAGTACAGCTTCCTGTTCCAAAACACATTGATGAAGATACAATAATAAGAAGAATATCTCCTCAAAAAGACGTTGACGGATTCCATCCAATGTCTGTAGGTGCACTGTTAATCGGTGAGGATGGATTTTTGTCATGCACTCCGCAAGGTGTTATACAGCTTCTTAAGAGATCAAACATTTCTATTGAAGGTAAGGAATGCGTAGTAATAGGCAGAAGCAATATTGTTGGTAAACCTATGGCAGTATTACTTTTAAGAGAAAACGGAACAGTTACTGTATGTCATTCAAAGACAGCCAATTTAAAAGAGGTTTGTAAAAGAGCAGATATTCTTGTTGTCGCTATTGGCAAGCCAAAAATGATAAATTCAGAATATGTTAAAGAAGGTGCATGCGTCATCGATGTAGGAATACACAGAATGGAAAACAATAAGCTGTGTGGAGACGTTGACTATGATGATGTGGCACCTCATACAAGCTATATTACTCCGGTTCCCGGAGGAGTCGGACCTATGACAATTGCAATGTTAATGAGCAACTGTCTTAAAGACGCATAATTTGTATTAGTAAGGGATGAAACAATAATGATTTGTCCAAAGTGCGGTAGCACGATACAGGAAGGACATCTGTATTGTGAAACATGTGGTGAAGAAATCAGGATAGTTCCTGATTTTGATGCTACTGTTGATGAAAATATCAATATTTCATTTACGGATGAGTACGATACAGCCGGTGTTATACAGGAGTTATCTAAAGTTGCAACAAAGGAAATTGCAAAAGAAATTGACATTGAAGCTACTAAGGAAATTAATATTAATTCTGTAAAACATACATCTATTGACAGATTAGATGACAAAAAGCCGGATGATAAAATAGTAATTAAAGCTCTTGTAATCGCAGGAGCTGTTTGTCTTGTAATTGTATTTTTAGTATTAATGATTAACAGACGAATAAATGATTATTATTCAATAGACAAACAGTATGAGAAAGCATTTGATTACTTTGAGAGTGAACAGTATGACGAATCTGTAAAAATACTTAAGCATGCACATTCAATTGATTCTGAAGATATAAGAATCAGTATTTTGCTTTCGGATAATTATTATATGCTCGGCAAGTATGATGAGAGTAATGCTGTTTTGTATGAACTTATTAATCAGAATGATGACCGGAATATCTATGAGAGAATAATTAAGAATTACGAAGCCTTAAATGACTATTCTTCAATAAGTAAACTGCTTAATGATATTAACGATGAGGAAATTCTTAATATATATAAGCAATACAAAGTTTCAAACGTTTCTTTTTCCGTAGAGTCGGGAGTTTATGACAGTAAGCAGACAGTAGTTCTATCATCCGATGAAGAATCAACAATATATTATACTCTTGATGGTCAGAATGCAGATGAAAATGCTTTACTATATAACGGTCCAATTGAGCTTGAAGCCGGAGAATATATAATTAATGCGGTCGCGATAAATAAATTCGGAGTTAAGAGTGAAAACACAATAGCAGAATATACAATTGACTACTTTGTGCCTGATGCTCCGATTATTAAAACAACAGGCGGAACGTATAATGTACCGACTCCGATTGAAGCGGATTTTGCCGATTATGAAGTATGTTATTACACGATTGATGGAGAAGATCCGACAATTGAAGATGAAAAGTATATAGGCCCGATTCCTATGTACATTGGTAAACATACATATAAATTTGCTGTAATATCAAATAAAGGAGTTTCAAGTGATGTTGTAAGTGTTGATATATCACTTGAAATGGTAGTTCTTCTTGATATGGAAACAGCTACTAACGCAATTATTAACTGGAAGAAGCTTTCCGGAAGCACAGACTATTCCTATAAATGCGAACAGGCATGTGTAACCAATAATTCAACATATTATATTATAAATGAATATGATGAATCTGATGAAGAAAAAGAACCAACCGGGAATCATTATGCAGTTGATGTGTTGAACGGACTTTCATATAAAGCTATTCTGAATAAATCTACCGGGAAATACACATTAGAGGCACTTAGATAGAAATTAAAACTGGAGGAGAAAAATGTACAAAATTATTGAGAGAGAACAGCTTACTGAAACTATTTTCAAGATGGTAGTATCAGCGAAAAGAATAGCAAAATCATGTAAGCCGGGACAGTTTATCATCGCAAAAATCGATGAAAAGGGTGAGAGAATTCCATTGACAATCTGCGATTATGACAGGGAAGCAGGAACAATTACTATTGTGTTTATGGCTATTGGGGCTTCTACATACAGAATGTCTTCATTGATGGCAGGAGATTCTTTCAGGGATTTTACAGGCCCACTGGGACAGCCTTCTGAGTTTGTTACAGATCCGATAGATGAGGTTAAAAAGAGAAAGTATCTGTTCGTTGCCGGCGGTGTTGGTACAGCACCTGTTTTACCGCAAATTAAATGGCTTAAGGAAAACGGTATCGAAGCGGACGTTATTATCGGTGCTAAGACAAAAGAACTTGTTATTTTAGAAGATGAATTCAAGAAGTATTCCGGAAATCTATATATTACAACAGATGATGGTTCTTATGGAAGAAGTGGTATGGTTACAGATACAATAAAGTATCTTATTGAAGAAGAAAAGAAGAACTACGATGTTTGTGTTGCAATCGGACCAATGATTATGATGAAGTTTGTTTGCTTACTTACTAAGAATTATGATCTTCCGACAATTGTCAGCCTGAATCCTATAATGGTTGACGGTACAGGTATGTGCGGCGCTTGTCGTGTAACAGTTGGCGGTGAAGTGAAGTTTGCATGCGTTGATGGTCCTGAGTTTGACGGACATAAGGTTGATTTTGACCAGGCAATGCAAAGACAGACTCTCTATAAGAGCGAAGAAGGAAGAGCATATCTTAAAGCTAAAGAGGGAGATACACATCACGGCGGATGTGGCAATTGCAACTAATAATATCTGTAATTTGATTATAAGGAGAATAAGATGGGTGACGTGTTAAAAAAGGTTCCGGTAAGAGAACAGGAACCTAAAGTAAGAGCAAAAAACTTTGATGAAGTTTGTCTTGGCTACAATAAAGAAGAAGCAATTGAAGAAGCTAACAGATGCCTTAATTGTAAAAATGCACAGTGTATTAAAGGGTGTCCTGTAGCAATTAATATTCCTGCTTTTATTGAACAGGTTAAGACAGGAAACGTTGAGGAAGCGTATAAGGTAATTTCTGAATCATCAGCACTTCCTGCTGTTTGCGGACGTGTTTGTCCACAGGAATCACAGTGTGAAGGTAAATGTATCAGAGGAATTAAAGGTGAACCTGTTTCAATAGGTAAGCTTGAAAGATTTGTTGCTGATACTGCAAGAGAGATGGGAATTAAGCCAGAGGGTGCTAAAGAGAAGAACGGTAAGAAGGTTGCTGTTATAGGTTCAGGCCCTGCAGGACTTACCTGTGCAGGCGACCTGGCTAAGCTTGGATATGACGTTACTATTTTTGAAGCACTTCATGAAGCAGGCGGTGTTTTGGTATACGGTATTCCTGAGTTCAGATTACCAAAAGAAGACGTAGTTGCAAAAGAAATAGAGAATGTTAAGAATCTTGGTGTAAAAATTGAAACAAATGTTGTTATAGGTAAATCAACTACAGTTGATGAGCTTATTGAAGAAGAAGGCTTCGAAGCAGTATTTATTGGTTCGGGTGCAGGCCTTCCAAAGTTTATGGGAATCAAGGGCGAAACAGCTAACGGTGTATTTTCAGCAAACGAGTACCTTACACGTTCAAACCTTATGAAAGCCTTTGATGAAAGCTATGATACTCCAATTAAGCCGGGCAAAAATGTTGCAGTAGTCGGTGGTGGTAATGTAGCAATGGATGCTGCAAGAACAGCATTAAGACTTGGTGCAAATGTCAGCATTGTGTATCGTCGTTCACTTGAAGAACTGCCTGCACGAGTTGAAGAAGTACATCATGCAATGGAAGAAGGAATTAAATTTGAGCTTCTTACTAATCCTGTTGAAATCATCGAGGACGAGAAGGGTCTAGTAACCGGAATGAAATGTATTCGTATGGAACTTGGTGAGCCTGATGAATCAGGAAGAAGACGTCCTGTTGAAATAAAGGGTTCAGAGTTTATTATGGATGTTGATACTGTCATTATGTCACTTGGTACAAGCCCTAATCCGCTTATTTCTTCAACTACTAAGGGACTTGAAACAAACAGACATGGTTGCATTATTGCAAATGAGGAAATAGGAGCTACTTCTAAGGAAGGCGTTTTTGCGGGAGGAGATGCTGTTACCGGAGCAGCTACTGTTATTCTTGCTATGGGTGCAGGAAAGGCGGCAGCTAAGGGTATCCATGATTATTTAAGCAATAAATAAGGTATTGTTTTGAATATAGATATTATCTGTGTTGGAAAAATTAAAGAAAAATATATTAAAGAAGCGATAGAAGAATACTCAAAAAGACTGTCAAGATATTGTAATTTAAATATTCTTGAAGTGCTTGATGAGAAAACAGTAGAAAATGCGTCTTCAACTGTATGCGAGAAAATCAAGCTGTCGGAAGCTAACAGAATTGAAAAGTATATTAAAAATGATGCTGTACTTGTAACGTTGGAAATTGACGGCAAAATGCTTGACTCTGTTGAGTTTGCAGGAAAAATTAGCAAGTGGGGTGTAGACGGATTTTCAGACATTCAATTTGTAATAGGAGGCTCAATTGGTTTACATAAGTCAATTTGCGATAAAGCTGATTATCATTTGAGCTTTTCTAAAATGACATTTCCACATCAGTTAATGAGGGTTATTCTGTTAGAGCAGATTTATCGTTCATACAGAATCAATAATAATGAACCATATCATAAATAATTAGTATGGCAGAGTTTATTTTAGACATTGAAATTGAACATGCAAAAAACATTAGTGGTGCGTTTGATGTATATATTAAAAAACTCGAACGTACCTTTAGTGTTTCTATTCTTGAAAGATCTGAAGGTATCAAAATTACAGGCTCAGACTTAGATGTCACGACTGTGAAAAATATTTTGACAGAGCTATATGAGTTGTCAAAAAGAGGTAATGTAATTACAGAACAAAATGTTGATTACGCAATTGCTATGGCTATAGAAAATAAAAATAATGCATTGCTTGAAGTAGATGCAGATCTCATTTGCCATACTATGCTTGGTAAGCCTGTCAAGCCAAAAACGTTAGGTCAGAAGCAGTATGTAGATGCAATTAGAAATAATATGATTACATTTGGCATCGGTCCTGCCGGAACAGGTAAAACATATCTTGCAATGGCAATGGCAATTACTGCATTTAAGAATGAAGAAGTATCAAGAATTATATTAACAAGGCCTGCCATAGAAGCAGGAGAAAAGCTTGGGTTTCTACCTGGTGATTTACAAAGTAAAATTGATCCGTATCTAAGACCTTTGTATGATGCGCTATATCAGATAATGGGGGCAGATGCGTTCATTAAAAACTCAGAGAAAGGTCTGATTGAAGTGGCGCCTCTTGCATATATGAGAGGACGTACTCTTGATAACGCTTATATTATTCTTGATGAAGCACAGAATACAACTCCTTCTCAGATGAAAATGTTTTTAACAAGAATTGGATTTGGTTCAAAAGTTGTTATTACAGGTGACAGAACACAGAAGGATTTACCAAGAGATCAGATTTCAGGACTTGATACAGCCATGAAGATTCTTGGTAAGATTGAAGGAATTAAGTTCTGTACATTGACAAGTCATGATGTTGTAAGACATCCGCTTGTCCAGAAAATAGTAAAAGCATATGAAGAATATGAGAGCAGTTTGGCTAAGAAAAACAGATAGGCAGTAATATGATATATAATTTTTGTAACGAGACAGAAGTTAAATTTGAATTTGAATATGAGAAAATATATCGTGAAGTAGTTGACTGTGTACTTGATACTTTTGACTGCAAATATGATTGTGAAGTTAGTTTACTGCTTGTTGACAATGATTCTATTAAAGAGATTAATTTAGAAACAAGAGGAATAGATAAGCCTACAGACGTGCTTTCTTTTCCGAATGTAATATTTGAAAAACCCGGAGATTTTGACTCAATAGATGAATCATCGGACTGCTTTGAGCCTGATTCCGGAGAACTCATTCTTGGAGATATAGTGATATCGGTTGATAAGGTAATATCTCAGGCTATAGAGTATGGACATTCTCAGTTAAGAGAATACGCATTTTTGATATGTCACAGTTTATTGCATCTGCTTTCATTTGATCATATGACAGATGATGAGAGAGAAGTGATGGAAGAATATCAGAGTAAAGTAATGGAAGCTCTGAAAATATTAAGATAAATGGGAAATAAGAACTCAAAAAGTACAAATTTCATAGTACAGGGCGGGATTCTTGCAATGGCCGGAGTAATCGCAAGATTAATAGGCTTGATTTACAGAGTTCCGATGCAAAGAACAATCGGTGATGCTGGCATGGGATATTATTCGGCAGCATTTCAGATTTATTCTTTGATGCTTATTATTTCATCATACAGTCTTCCTGTTGCTGTATCAAAATTAATTGCAGGATATACTGCAAGAGACGAATATAAGAATGCGAAGAGAATATATAACTGCTCTATGTTATTTGCATGTTTTACAGGTGGTATTACATGTCTTATTGTATTTTTTTGCGCCGATTTTCTTGCAGGACTGATTAAGCTTCCAAAATCTGCAATAGCATTGAGAATACTTGCACCTACACTTTTAGTAGTGGCAATAATGGGTGTAATGCGAGGCTTTTTCCAAGGAAACGGTAGCATGGTTCCTACTGCAACGTCTCAGCTTGTTGAGCAAATAATTAATGCAATAGTTTCTGTTGTTGCCGCAAAGTTTCTTTTTGATTACGGACTTGGCGTTTCGGGATTATTAAGAGATGATGATTATGCTGCTGCGTATGGAGCGGCAGGAGGCACACTTGGCACATCTGCAGGAGCACTTGCCGGACTGATTTGCCTTATTATTGTATATCTGATTTCAAAGAGGGATTTTAATTACAGAGTCAGACATGACGAAAACAGACATAGTGATACTTTTGGAAGAATGCTTTTTGCACTTATTCTTACCGTATTACCTGTTCTTTTGTCTACTACCGTATATAATCTATCGGATATACTTGACCAGGGTATATTCAATTATGTGATGGATACAAAAGGCTTATCAGAAGTAAAAGCAGAACATTGGGGTATTTTTTCAACAAAATACAAAGTACTGACTAATGTTCCGGTGGCACTTGCATCAGCTGTATGTTCGTCTATGATGCCTTCGTTAACAGGCTGTATTAGAAGAGAAGAATATAAAATTGCCAGAAGAAAAGTATCACTTGCGATGAGATTTACTATGATCCTATCCATTCCGTGTGCTGTAGGACTTGCAGTGCTCGGAAAACCTATAATTAGTACTTTGTTTCAGGGAGAAGTTGATATTCCTGCTACGATGCTAAAAATTGGATCAATTGCCGTAGTGTTTTATTCAATGTCAACATTGTCAAATGGTGTATTACAGGGAATTGATAAATTGAATATTCCTGTAAGAAATGCCGCAATAGCTCTTGTTTTGCACGTTGGCATTTTGTATTTCATGCTTGATGTGTTTAACATGGGATTATATGGTGTTGTAATTTCGTGTGTGCTCTTTGCACTTATTATGTGTATACTCAACTGGCTTGCAATCAGAAAATATTTAAATTATCAACAGGAGATAGTAAGGACATTTGTAATTCCTACAGTATCATCGATATTTATGGGATTAGTTGCATGGCTTTCTAATTTCTTAATATCAAAAGCTTTATCTTCTTTTGTATCACTTGTCATTTCAATAGCTCTATCTGTGTGCGTATATTTTGTGTTACTGATAAAGCTTAAAGGAGTTAAGGAAAAGGAAATAAGAAGCTTCCCGGGAGGCAACCTGATGGCGGCAATTGCAAGATTCTTTAGATTATTATAGTGGTTTAAATAATTTAATAAATAGTATTAAATACTAAAATAAGCTCAATAATAATTATCGTAAATAATAATTACTATTGAGCTTATTATTAAATAAATCACAAGTAAAATTATGCAACTACCTGATTACGTCCGTTTTCTTTTCCTCTGTACAGCTTTTGATCGGCTGACTTAATTAATGAGTTAATGTCCGAATTAGCATGGAATGATGATACACCAAGGGTAATGGTAACTCGTAATTCAAGGTTTTGGTATTTATATGTATGAGCCTCTACCTGAGCTCTGATACGTTCTGCCAATATAGCTGCATTTGCTTTATTGTTGTTAACGATTATTAAGAATTCTTCGCCACCCCATCTACTTACAATATCCTCATCTCTGACTGTATCTTTAAGTATCCAGGCTACTTCCTTAAGAACATAATCACCGGCATCATGTCCGTATGTATCATTAACGAGCTTGAATTTATCAATATCACACATAATAACAGAGAATGCATCTTCATCGTGATAATGAGCATCAAAGAGCTGATTTAACTTTTCATCAGCGCTTCGTCTGTTTAATAGATTTGTAAGAGGATCATAAGTTGCATAATTATCAAGCTTTGAATTTTCACTTACAAGCTTATTTTTAATATAACCGTATTCTATTGCAAGTAAAATGTCAAAAAATGTAATTCCTATAATTGCTACAGATAGATTAAAGTAGCCAAAAAAATCGGAATAGCTATTTGCATTTTTAAATCCTGTATATAATGGGGTGTGAAATGATAAATAATGCTTGCAACCAATAAGCAATATATAATATATTATTGCGACTATTGATGAGAAAAAAATAGGTCGTTTAAAGCAATCCAAGAACAGACCAAAATAGAACACTATTGATATTGCAGTAATTAATAAGAGCATAAAATTATACTCATAGCCAACAAAAATGGTACATAATATGCTGTGGAGTGGTATTTCAAAAAGTATATAATATGAAAAGTCTTTAATTCTGTTTCCTTTATATGCTTCAGCTAAAAAGAAAAAGTAACCTGAAATACAGAATATATTGTATATGGACATAGCAAGAAGACCAATTTTGTAAAAAAAGAAGAGATAGATTAAATGAATAATACAAATACTGCCGGCAATTACAGTATATTTACCGCCTCTTCTAAACAGAAATTGTTCAATTTTTTGTGTATTTTGATTGTTTGCCATATTTTATACCCGATTATAATCCTTATTAATTATTATATTAAAAATATTACACGATTTATTGGTACAATTTTAACATATATATTTACATAAATCAAATAAAAATCGATTTATATGTATCACATATCATATTAAATGTGATACATAATGTTGCGAAGATAAATAAATAACACGTATTTGAGGCTCGTCTCTTTGTTTTGATCAGTCTTACATTTACAGGGTGTATTATTTGTATAAAATGAAGATATTATTTACATAAAACACAATATATGGTATCTTATTAATGTATAGGTTGTTTTATGAGCGAGTAGGGGATTCGCTTGATAATTTATATAAGGGGATTAAAATGAATAAAGTTATGGAAGCTATTGAGCTTTTGTCACAGGGGAATGACAATGGCGAGTTAAATAGCGATTTACTTTTGGCTGCAAAGCAGGAACTTGAGTGGGCATACAAAGAGTTAGAAAGTAAGCGTAATGCATTTCAATATGAAATGGAACTTAAGCAGAAATCTTTAGATTCACAGATTAAGCTATTTAATATGAAATGGAGCCTTCTTGAAGAAGAGACAAGAAAGCTTGCAGAAGAGTCGAAAAAAGCCGAGAAGAGAAGGGCCTTCTTTGAGAGAGTTAATTCTTTCCAGAAAGGTGGAAATGACGGCGACAATATTGTTCATGGTGAAATGTTCTTTAAGGGCGTTGCTTCCCCGCAGGCTCTTAAGAAGAGATATAAGGATTTAATTAAGATCTATCATCCTGATTCTGAGAATGGTGACAATCAGACTGTTCAGGAGATTAACAGAGAATACGATTCCCTTATTCACGCCATGGCTAAATAGGACAGTATAATTTGAGAAAATATGATTTTTATTTAGCGGGTGCAATGTGTATCATTGCACTCGTTCTATATTTAATAATAAATTTCAGTTGTGAAAAAGGACAGTTACTTGTTGTTTATAAAGACAATGAAGTAATTGGAAAGTATTCATTAAATGATGAAGGATATCATACAATCGAATACGATGATATGACACTGATGACATTTGAAATAAAAAATGGAAAAGCAGATGTTTTATCTGCGTGCTGCCATGATAAGCTATGTGTTCATCAGAAGCCTATTAATTCTTCGGGAGAAGTAATTTGCTGTCTTCCGGGTAAAATACTTCTTAAAGTTTACGGTCCACAAAATGAAAGTACTAACGAGGATTATGATGCAGTTGCCAGATAATAAAAAAATAGCATATTTATCTTTAATGATTGCACTTTCGCTTATTTTTTCATATATTGAAACACTGATACCGCTAAATTTTGGAATTGCAGGAGTAAAAATAGGTTTAGCAAATATAATATCAGTAATTGCCCTTTATTTATTTGGATTTGGATATTCACTTTTTATTGTAATTATTAGAGTAATTCTTTCCGGATTTTTGTTTGGCAATCTTTTTTCAATAATCTATTCGCTTACAGGTGGAATACTGAGTATAAGTATTATGTATTTCCTTAAAAAAACAGACAAGTTCAGCATTACAGGGGTTAGTATAGGCGGAGGTGTATTTCATAATGCAGGACAGCTGTTAGTAGCGGTATTGGTAATAAATGAACTTAAGCTTTACTTTTATTTCCCTGTGTTAATTATTGCAGGAGTAATAATGGGTACTATTATCGGAATTATCAGTTCCATAATAATTAGCAGAGTTGAAACATATGTTCGAATATGATAAAATATCATCATCATAATTATAGGTGGGGAAGTAATGATAGCATTTCTTAAAGGGGAGATTTCCGCAATTTATGAGGATAAGGTGATTATTGAAGTATCAGGCGTTGGATACAATGTTCTGATGCCTGCTTCGTGTATTCAGTCATTACAGGGAATTGGCAATACTGCTAAAATATATACATATCTTTCTGTAAGGGAAGATGCAATGCAGTTATATGGGTTTAATACGAGTGATGACCTTGAACTTTTTAAGCTCTTAATTACAGTGAACGGTATAGGACCTAAGGCCTCATTACAGATACTGTCAACAATGACTACTGATGATATTAAGATGGCAATTGTTTCATCAGATTCTAAGACTTTATCAAAGGTTCAAGGAATCGGACCTAAAACTGCACAACGAATCATAATTGACCTTAAAGACAAAATTGATCTTATTAATACGGTTGAGAACAAGTTGTTAAGCAACGAAGTATATGCCGGTACACTTAGTGATGAGAAATCAGAGGCTATTGAAGCTTTGGTTGCACTCGGTTATTCTAAAAAGGATGCATTAAATGCAGTAAATAGTGTAGATATGCCTGATGGAACAAAGGTTGAACAGATATTAAAGCTTGCATTAAAGAACATTTCAAGGTTATAAGCTATGGCTAAAAGAATGATTGAAACAAATATTACAGATGAAGATATTAAGATTGAATCTACACTTCGTCCGCTGTCTTTTGATAATTATATTGGACAAAAGAAGTGTAAGGATAATCTTAAAGTTTATATTAAGGCGGCTAAGATGCGAGGCGACTCTTTGGATCATGTGTTGTTTTATGGTCCTCCGGGTCTTGGTAAGACAACTCTTTCCGGAATTATTGCAAATGAAATGGGCGTTAATATGAAGACTACTTCGGGACCTGCAATTGAAAAGCCGGGAGAAATTGCCGCAATTCTTCAGACTCTTAATGAAGGTGATGTTCTTTTTATCGATGAAATTCACAGATTGAACAGACAGGTTGAAGAAATTCTTTATCCGGCGATGGAACGAGCGCTAAGTCAATAAGACTTGATCTTCCTAAGTTTACTCTTGTAGGTGCTACTACAAGAGCAGGACTTCTTACAGCACCGTTAAGAGACAGATTTGGTGTAATACATAAACTGGAATTCTATACACCTGAAGAATTATCTGTAATAATAATTAATTCTGCTAAAAAGCTTTCGGTTAATATTGATAAAGACGGAGCATATGAGCTTGCAAGAAGATCACGAGGCACACCAAGGCTTGCCAACAGATTGTTAAAAAGAGTCCGTGATTTTGCAATAGTAAGGTTTGACGGAGAAATTACATATGATGTTGCAATGAATGCCCTTGATTTAATGGATGTAGATAAAATGGGACTCGATTATGTTGACAGAAATGTTATTCTGACAATAATCAATAAGTTTTCGGGCGGACCGGTAGGTCTTGATACTATTGCCGCTGCTATTGGTGAGGATGCCGGCACTATAGAAGATGTGTATGAACCATATTTAATCCAAAACGGGTTTATTAACAGAACACCAAAGGGCAGAGTGGCCACAGAGCTTGCATACAGGCATTTTGGCATTGAATATTAAGTCTGGTATGATATAATTTATTTAATGAGTTTAAATGGGGAGTAAATTATGGGTTTTACAAATGATTGTGAAGTAGTAATCGGTGGTAAGGTAATAACACTTTCGGGTGCAGAGAGTGAGGAATATCTCCAGAAAGTTGCTGCTTATCTTAATGGTAAGATTCAAGAGGTAAATGCTTCGGATTCATTCAGAAGACAACCGCTTGAACTTCAGAACATTTATATACAGCTTAATATTGCAGATGATTACTTTAAGGCGCTTGACAGGGTAAAAGCTTTAGAAGAAGATTTGGATTTAAAGGACAGAGAGTTATATGACCTTAAGCATGAATTAATAACATCACAGATAAAGCTTGAGTCGAAGGATAAAATGATAAAGAGCTATCAGAACGGAATAAATTTAAAATAACAGAAAGCTGTCATATGACAGCTTTTATTGTATTTAAGGGTATTAGGTATTACATGAAAAAAATAGAATTATTATCTCCGGCAGGAGACTACAATTCGTTTTTGGCAGCTATAAGCTGTGGCGCAGATGCAGTATATTTAAGCGGCGATAAATTTGGCGCCAGAGCTTATGCTAAAAACTTTTCAAAAGAAGAATTGATTAAAGCAATAGATTATGCACATATTTTTTCCAGGAAAGTGTATCTTACACTTAATACTTTATTAAAAGATGAAGAAATGGGTGAGATTTATGATTACCTTCTTCCCTTATATGAAGCGGGATTGGATGCTGTAATAGTACAGGACATGGGAGTAATTTCATATATCAGAAAAGTATTTTATGATATGCCTGTTCATGCAAGTACTCAGCTTACAATAACAGGGATTGAAGGAATCAGATTACTTGAAAACCTTGGGGTAACAAGAACCGTATTAGCAAGAGAATTGTCTATGAAGGAGATTGAATACATTCATGACAATTCTAATATGGAGCTTGAAACATTTATTCATGGTGCTTTATGTTACAGCTATTCCGGAAAGTGCCTTTTCAGCTCTTTGGCAGGCGGCAGAAGCGGTAACAGAGGAAGATGTGCCGGACCTTGCAGACAACCTTATAATGATGAATATCTGTTATCAACTAAAGATATTTGCAGTATTGACTATATTCCGTCAATGATTAAGGCAGGAATATGCTCACTAAAAATAGAAGGCAGAATGAAAAGTCCTGAATATGTTGGCAAAGTTACTGCAATTTACAGAAAATATATTGATTATTATTATGACAACATTACCAAAATGTCTGTTAAAGAAATATCTGATAAATTCTTTACCGGGCATGAGTTTAATAACGATAAAAATATACTTATAAAGCTTTACACAAGAGGAGGCAATTCATCAGGGTATTATTATAAGCATAACGGAAGAGAAATGATTTCTGTTTCGGATGCAAGCTATAAAACAGAAAAAGAAGAAAATAAAGACATTGATTTTACAAATAATATCAAAATGCCGTTATCTGCATTTGTAAGAATTTATCCCGATGAAAATATTTCAATTCTTATAAATAATGAATTTTATTATGAAGGTAATAAAGCTTTAGTTGCAAAAAATCGCCCTACAGATTCAGAAACAGTATTAAAACAGCTTAAGAAAACAAAGGATACAGAATTTGAATTTACAGATATTAATTTTGATATTGCAAAGAATGCATTTGTCTTACTCTCTGACTTAAATGAATTAAGACGCGAAGCAATAAATTGTGTCAGAAATGAATTGACAAAAAAATACAAAAGAAAATCTGATTTTAATAGAAATACTATAGTGTCAGAAATGTCAGATGAATCAATTAAAGATCAGGCATTTGGTAATAACTCTGATTTAGATAAAGACCGAAGTATTTCCGATAGTAAAATCGTTATAAATTGTGAAATTACAAATTATGAACAGCTTAAAGCTGCAGCATCATCAGAATATGTAAATGGTATTTATATCCCGTTTATCCTATGTAAAGATAAAAACATAATAAAATCATTAAGAGAATCAAACAAGAAGGTATATGTTACATTCCAATCGGTGTGTAGACACAACTATCTTAATATTAATAAGGAAGAAATAGTTAGTCTTTTTGATTATATTGATGGTGTACTTGCTGATTCTCATGAGGTGATTCAGTTTTTTAAGGATAACGGATTTAATAAAGAAATAATAGGTGATATTCATATTTATACACTCAATAAAGAAGCAGAAAATATGTATTATGATATCGGAGTGAGTAAGCTTACTGTACCTGTAGAGCTTAATAAAAAGGAGTTATATAAATTATCACTAAAACATTCTGAAATAATAGCATATGGATATCTTCCGATGATGGTTTCTGCACAATGTGTCAATAATACATGTTTTTCATGCGATAAAGTTGAAAAAACAATTACTCTTAAAGACAGAAGAGGAGCTAAATACTTTGCAGTTAACAGTTGCGAGACATGTATTAATACAATATATAATAACGTACCTTTGTTTTTAAAAGGAGAACAGGATTTCTTAAGAAAGCTAAAAGTTAATTCTATCCGTTTATCTTTCACAATGGAATCTGAATTACAGATAAAAGAAATAATAAACTATTTTGCAAAATGTATAATATTGGGAGAAAATTGTGACACAGAGCTATTAACTGATATGTACACTAAGGGACATTTAAATAGAGGAGTATTATAGTTTGGGAATAGTATTTACCATTGTTTCAAAGTACATAATTGTATTCTTAATGGCACTCTATACATTTTCATGTTATAACGTGTTTTTACATAAAACTGAAAATGAAAGAAAGCGAATATACTTTAGACAAAATCTGTATATGATACTGATATACAGCCTTTCATTTTGTTCTTTATATATTGTCAAAAGAGAAATAAAATATCTGTTGTTTTATTTGTGCTCTTTGATTTGTATTATTTTTGTAATCATTTTTACAAAAACAATATATAAACGTTCTAACAGGCTCATAGTTAACAACATGTGTATGCTTTTATCTATTGGATTTATTATTATATCCCGTATTTCCTTTGATAAAGCCTTGCGCCAGTTTGTTATTGCAATGCTTGCATTAAGCATATCTACCTGTATTCCCTTTATTATTGCAAAGGGACCATTTTTCTCAATGCTTAAATGGACGTATGTGATTACCGGATTTATAACACTGTTTTTAGTATTTATTTTTTCTGTTGCAACAAACGGAGCCAAAATCAGTATTACACTATTTAATGTTACATTTCAGCCCTCGGAATTTGTGAAAATAATATTTGTATTTGGAATTGCAAGCTGTTTTGCAAAAGCGAAGAACTTTAAAGATATTGTTATTACTACAGTAATTGCAATTGCACATGTAATTGTTCTTGTAATATCAAAAGATCTTGGAGGTGCAATAATACTTACCGTAGTTTATATATGTGTTATGTATGTGGCGACATGTAAATTCTTATACTTATTATGCGGCACTTTAGCACTTGGCGCAGGTTCTGTTATAGGCTATAAGCTTTTTGCACATGTACGTATTCGTGTCAATGCATTTTTAAGACCTTTTGATACGATAAACGATGCCGGATATCAGATAGCACAGTCCTTATTTGCAATCGGAACCGGCGGTTTTTTCGGAATGGGAGTAGGTATGGGAATGCCGCAATCCATCCCGGTTGTTGCTGCTGATTTTATATATTCGGCTATTTCAGAAGAGTTTGGAAGTCTGTTCGGAATATGCTTAATATTAATATGTTTGAGCTGCTTCATCATGTTTATGAACATTGCAATAAAGTTTAATAATATGTTTTATAAATATGTCGCTGTCGGACTCGCTGTGCTATATGGATTTCAGGTCTTTTTGACGATAGGTGGAGTTACAAAATTTATTCCGTTAACCGGAGTCACTCTTCCTCTTGTAAGCTATGGCGGAACATCAGTGCTTGTAACGATTGTTATGTTTTCAATTATTCAAGGTCTTTATATAGGAAGAGAACATTAACATTATGATAAAAGTATTTAAATATCTTAAAGACAAATTGAATACTATAAAAGATTTAAGCGGTAATAAAGAGATAATCAGGCTGACGTATCTGTTCAGTGCAATTTTCTTTGCACTTATTTGCTATGTGTTAATTGTTGTATATCGGGATTCAGCATCAATAATAAATAATTCATATAATAAAAGAGAAGAATTATATGCAAAAAAGACAGTCAGAGGAAGCATTTTATCAAGCAATAAAGAGGTGCTGGCTTATACTGATACATCTGACTCAAATGAAAACAGAGTATATCCTTATGGCCGTTTATTTGCACATGTTGTCGGCTATAACATAAAGGGCAAAGCAGGTCTTGAAAGCAGTGCTAATTTTACATTATTACAGTCAAATGCTTTTATTTTGGAAAGAATTAATAATGAACTTAATTCAGTTAAAAACATAGGAGACAATATAATTACCACTCTTGATATAAATACACAGCTTGCCGCATATGAAGCACTTTCTAACAAAACAGGAGCTGTAGTTGTTATGGATGCTGAGACAGGACGTATTCTTGCAATGGTTTCAAAGCCTGATTTTGATCCTAATAATATTAGTGATATCTGGGATTCTGTCGTAAATGAAAAAGGCAATACTACACTTCTAAATAAGACAACGCAAGGATTATATCCACCTGGTTCTACGTTTAAAATACTGACGGCACTCGAATATATGAAAGAAAATGATGATTATACTGATTATTCATTTGACTGTCCCGGATATTTTGAATATAAAGGAACTAAAATAAACTGTTATCATGGTATAAAACACGGACAGGTTGATCTTAAAGTATCTTTTTCAAAATCATGTAATGCTTCATTTGCAAACATTACTACAAAGCTTAATGAAAATAAGTTTAAAAATACCTGTGAGGAATTATTATTTAATGAATCTATTCCGAGTCCTTCCATAATAGACAGCAGAAGTTCTTTTATTGCCAAAAAGAGCTATGTCCCTATTAATTCAAAATCAACACCTGATGAACTTATCCAGACCGGTATCGGACAGGGGAAGACAGAGGTATCGCCGTATCATATGTGTCTTATTTCTGC
Organism: Lachnospiraceae bacterium; assembly: GCA_004552595.1. Taxonomy (GTDB): domain Bacteria; phylum Bacillota; class Clostridia; order Lachnospirales; family Lachnospiraceae; genus UBA2868. Next base: position 25,401 of record SFNX01000005.1, read on the forward strand.
TGCAATAGCAAATGAAGGTGTGCTTATGAATCCGATTCTTGTTGAATCAATAGAGAATTATACGGGAGATATTGTATCGTCAGCACGCATTAGACCATACAAGAGATTGCTATCTAAGGAAGATTCTGATAAAGTAAAAGAGTTAATGAGAGGCGTTATTACCGACGGAACAGGTACTAAGCTAAAAGATGCATACGGCTACACTGCATATGGTAAAACGGGATCTGCGGAGTTTAGTTCAAATAAAACGGAATCACATGCATGGTTTACAGGATTTGCTGAAGGTAATAATGGGAAGAAAATTGCAATAAGTGTTATTATTGAAAACGGTGGTTCGGGAGGACAGGTTGCAATACCTGTGGCAAGAGCGGTTTTTGATTCGTATTTTAACAGATAGTTATGAATAATGTTATTAGCTGTGGAGGAGTAGTATTCTTCGAAGGCAAAATTTTAATATTATATAAGAACCTCAATAACAGGTATAAGGGTTGGGTTTTACCTAAAGGAACAGTTGAAGAAGGTGAAACATTTGAAGAGACTGCTTTACGTGAAGTTAAAGAGGAGACCGGTGTTGAGGCAAAGCTTATTAAGTTTATTGACTCAAGCTTTTATTCATTTTTTGTAAAGGAAGGAATAGTCAATAAAGAAGTTAAATGGTATCTGATGATTGCCGATACACCTTATTCAATACCTCAGAAGGAAGAGTATTTTATTGAGTCAAAATATTTAAGCTATGAAGAAGTATTAAGGCTGTTAAAATTTGATAATGAGAAAAATATAGTAAAAAAAGCATATTCCGAATATCGGAATATGCTTGAAAAACCGGATATTTAATATGATATTAAGTGAGTCTGTCAATGTACAGGCTCTTTTCTTTTGAAAGATCTATATACTGTCCGTTTTCTGATAATACCATAGGTCTTGATAAATCGTGAGAGTTTATTAATACAACTTTACATACAGTTCCGTTGTTAAGCATTACTTCTTTGCCTATGTATTCTTCAACAATACGTTTCATGAAACTCAGATAGTAATTAGTATCGTATTTGCCGTATCCGTCTTTTGAGAGTATTTCGATAACCTTGAACGGACAAAGCGGTTCTCTATAGCTTCTGTAGCTTGTCATCGCTTCATATGCATCAAGTATAGAAATGATTTTTGCAAATTTATTGATTTTTTCTTCTGTTATTTTTTGTGGATATCCTTCTCCGTCACATCTTTCATGGTGCATCAATGTTGCAAGTTTAATATCGTCTTCAATATTAGAGAACTTAGACAGCATTGAAAAACCAAGCAGAGGATGAGTTTTAATCTTCAAAAATTCAGCATCCGTAAGCTTTCCCTGTTTTCTTATTATGGATTCAGGAATTGAAAACTTTCCGATATCATAATAGAAGCCACATAAAATAAGAGTGTTTTTTTCTTCTTCAGTTAATGAAAACCAGCTTGCGGTATAATCACAAATTAAAGCAACATTAAGTCCGTGAGCATAAAGAAAATCCTTATCATCAGTCCTTAAAACAGAAAGCATATCAAGTATTGTTATTTTACTTTGCTCAAGAGGTTTAGTAATATTATTAATTAATGTCAATAAATCTTCGTTATTGATAGGTGTTTTATTGTAGACAAGAAACTCTACAGAAACTTTATATGCGGTAAAATTTTCGAAATAGAGTTCTTCAAATTTTTGAAAAGATTTTGATTTTTTTACTTTATCAAAGTAATTTTCTACGTAATCTTCGGGTTCTTTGATATTTACACAGATAATATTATGTACAGAAAGTTTTTCAATGTAGTTTCTGTCAAGAATAGTATTTTTCTTTAAAATAACATGGCCTTTATGATCGGTTACATCTTCTCCAAGCTCCATTCCCGGCTTTAAGGCAACTGTTGCAATTAATTCCATAAATACACCCCTCGAAATTTAGAATAATCGCGAACAATTTAACGTGGTGCATTGTTAAAATGTTTACATAATGTATTATATATTGTGCTATTATTTTGTCAATATTTTTGTCAAATATTAGGCTATTCAATGCTATTTATGATATTATATTTTTTATGATTGAATATATAAATGAACTGTATCTTACAGATAAAACAAAAAATAAAATAGATAAGATCAAAAATGATATTTTAAACGAAAAGCTTATCTCATTAGTATGCATTATAATTCTATCTGAATGCGAAAGCGATGTTTTTGACATTATCCCTCTCAACAACCTTAAATTTCGTAAGAATCTTAATGATAAGCTTTTAGTTCTTGGCATTGCAGAAAATAAAAAAGCTGCGATAAAGCTTTGCGCTAAAATGATAGAAGAGTACATGATGAAAAAAAGTGATAAAAGCATGAGAGAATATTTTAAGGATAAATTGTAATGAGTATTTTTTTACTTATTTTAAAAATAATAGGAATAATACTGCTTAGTATTATTTCGCTGCTTCTTATTATAATTGCATTAATACTTTTTGTACCAATCCGTTATCGTATAATTGCAAATAAATTTGAAGACAGTGATTTTTATGCTGAAATAAAACTGACATGGCTTCTTCATTTTATTAATATTCTCATAAAATATACCGATGATTTATATTACAGAGTAAGAGTAATACTGATCCCGATAAAGAAAAGTGATAATCTAAAAAAACATAAGAACAATAGCAAAAAAACCGAGCCTTATTCTGATGATACAAAAAGCGTAGATGAAGGAGGAAACATTAGTGATGAAAGTGCAAATGAAGATATATCTGATAATGAAATTTCAAAAGATAAAGAAGAAATAGTAAGCACTTCTGATTTGGATGAAAATGATGATGATAACATTAAGTTTGATGAAAACAAAGGAATTATTTATAAGATCAGATTTGTATTGACAAAATTTTTTGAATTTTTATTTAATATAAAAGAAAAGCTTAATGAGGCATATAATACTGTAGTTAATATAGTTAAAGATATTGATTATTATATTAATGCATTAAAAGATGAACGAAATAAAAAAGTAATTTCACTGTGTTTGTCGCAGGCGTCAAGTATTATAAATAATATTAAACCAAAAATTTTTAATGGAAATTTGACAATTGGAATTGATGAACCGTATACAATGGGTCAAATACTATCAATATATGGTATACTTTTTCCGATAATTCATGATAAAATTACTATAAATCCTGTTTATGATAAGGAAGTAATAGAAGGGGATTTATATATTAAAGGCCGTATTAGTGTTTTTGTATTAATAAAGGCAGCAATTAAGATTTATTTTAACAGAGACTATAAACGAATGATTAAAATATTTAAGAAATAAAGCTAGTTTGGAGGATAAAGATGTCAGATAATAATTTCAATAATATTGTACAGTCGATGCTTAAGGGAATGGATGGCTTTTTGTCAACAAAGACGGTAGTAGGCGAACCGGTTACAATTTCAGATACTATAATTGTTCCCTTTGTTGATGTTTCATTTGGTATGGGAGCAGGAAATGTAGCTAAAGAAAAAGAAGACGGCGGAGCAGGCGGTATGAACGGCAAGATGACTCCAAGCGCCGTGCTGATTATTTCTAATGGAACTACAAGACTTGTAAGCATTAAGAATCAGGATAGCTTTTCTAAAATTATTGATATGGTGCCTGATATAGTAAATAAGGTTGCAGCTAAGAATAATATTAATGTATCAGATGATAAAGCAGTAGATGCGGCTTTTGGGGATACGCTTGATTGAACAATGAATTAAACTTATTTTAAGCATAAAAAAAGCAGTTTCATAACGAAACTGCTTTTTAATCTTTAATAATATTAAGCTCTCTCAACTTTATTAGACTTAAGGCAGCTTGTACACACATGCATTGTCTTTGGTGTGCCGTTAACCTTAACTTTTACTTTCTTAACATTAGCGAAGAACATTCTGTTAGATCTTCTGTGAGAATGGCTGACATTGTTACCAAAATGAACGCCCTTACCACATACATCACACTTTGCCATATATAACACCTCCTTCAAGGATAAAATCATATTTACGGTAATGTTGCCAGTTTGCAACAAATCGTATTCTATCAAAATTATTTTTTTAATGCAAGGGTTTTTAAAATTTCTTTGTATTTTTTATATATTTTTAGTATAATATGTTAGCTAAGCTTCAATTTGCTTATTTTTTATAATAATTGCAGGGAGGTTTTTTATGAAGGGTTATATTAATACAAATACAAATAACGTCAGCATAGATACAGATGTTATTGCTCAATATGCAGGAACAGTTGCCGTTGAGTGCTTTGGAATCGTCGGAATGGCATCGGTTAACGTTAAAGACGGCATTGTAAAGCTTCTTAAGAGAGAGTATATTACTCACGGAATTAATGTTACTGTCAGTGAGAATATGCTTATTCTTGATTTCCATGTAATCGTAGCATACGGCGTAAGCATTATGGCTGTGTCAAATAATCTTATTGAAAACGTTAAATATAAAGTTGAAGAGTTTACCGGACTTTCAATTGAAAAAATAAATATTTATGTCGAAGGCGTTCAGGTCATCGATTAATCGATATTTTAGGAGGAAAAGTTGTGGCAACCAGTAATATTGATGTGAAAATGCTGTCAAAGATGTTTCTTGCAGGAGCAAATGCATTAGAGGCACAAAAAGAGTACATTAATGAGTTAAATGTATTCCCTGTTCCTGATGGAGATACCGGAACTAATATGTCGCTCACAATTATGTCTGCGGCTAAGGAGATTTCAGAACTCCCTGAAGATTCAACTATTGAACAGTTTTCGAAAGCTTTGTCTTCGGGTTCTTTAAGAGGAGCCAGAGGAAACTCAGGCGTAATTCTTTCTCAGCTTATCAGAGGTTTTACTAAAGTAATTAAGACAGAAACTGAAATTAACGTTACTGTACTTACCAATGCAACACAGAAGGCAGTTGAAACTGCTTATAAGGCTGTTATGAAGCCAAAGGAGGGTACAATACTTACAGTAGCTAAAGGAGCTGCTGACATGGCTGACGAGCTTGTATCTAAAACAGATGATATTGAAGTATTCATGGGTAAAATTATCGAACACTGTGAATATGTATTATCACAGACTCCTGAAATGCTTCCGGTACTTAAAGAAGCCGGTGTTGTCGACTCCGGCGGACAGGGACTTTTGGAAATACTTAAAGGTGCATATAACGCACTACTTGGAAAAGAGATTTCTCTTATTGTAGAAAAGGCAGATAAGAGTAACGAGACTAAAAAGGAACTTAAGTATGCATATGATACAAGTTTTGTTATATTAGTCAGAAATGTATTTAATGCAAAAAATGAACAGGATTATAGGATATTCCTTGAGTCTATCGGTGATAATGCAACAGTCAAAGTAAATGACAGAGTTGTAAATGTATCAGTAATCACTAATGATCCCGGACTTGTTCTTACAAAAGCAATGTCATATGGTGCAATTGATGACATCGTAATTAAGAATCTTAAATCTGAAAGAATTAATAACGATATTATTAGTGAAGAAGCTAAGCCGGTTGAAAATACAGCTGATTCACCAACAAATGAATCAGAAACCAATAATTCTGTTAAAGAAGAAATACCGACTGATTCAAAGTCTGAAAGAACAGACAAGCCTGTATTTAATGAGCCGCCAAAGGAAATGGGATTCATCGCTGTATCTGTTGGTGAAGGAATGGATAACATATTTAAAGGACTTGGCGTAGACTATATTATTTCAGGCGGACAGACAATGAACCCATCAACTGATGATATGGTTGTAGCAATTGACAATGTTAATGCCAAGAATATATTTATTCTTCCAAATAATAAAAATATTATTCTTGCTGCTAACCAGGCACAGTACCTTGTTGAAGATAAGAATGTTATTGTCATTCCTACCAAAACAGCACCACAGGGTATTACAGCACTCATTAATTTTATGCCTGATACTTCTGTTGAAGAAAATGAGGCAATAATGAATGAAGAGATTACAAGAGTTAAGACAGGACAGGTAACATATGCCGTACGAGATACAGTAATCAATGGCCTTGAAATTAAACAGGGCAATATTATGGGTATCGGAGATAAGGAAATCCTGTCTGTCGGCACTATTGTTGAAGATACTGCATTTGAAATGCTTGAAAGAATGATAGATGATGAGTCGGAACTGATAAGCATTTATTACGGTGCGGATGTAGATGAAGAATGTGCTCTTGACTTTATAAAGGATGTAGAAAACAAGTATCCTGATTTAGATGTTGAGGCTCATTTCGGTGGACAGCCAATTTACTATTACATCTGTTCGGTTGAATAGTAATACAATGAATGATTTTTATCCTATCACAAATTTAAAAGGAATCGGACAGAAAACTGCCGGGCTTTATAATAAGCTCGGCATATTTTCTTGTGAAGATCTTTTATACAATTTCCCAAGAGACTATATAAAGTATGAAAATACTAAAAGCATCTGTGATTCATCTGTTGGAGAAACAGTTTCAATTAAAGGACGAATTGTTAAACAGCCGTTACTAAAGTATGTAAAAAAATTTAAAATTGTATCTGCATATATTAAAACAGATGATCAAGTGATTTTGGCAACATGGTTCAATATGGCATATCTTGCAAAATCACTTAAACCCGGGGAAATGTATGTTTTCAGAGGAACATTAACTGTTAAAGGAAATTCATATTGTTTAGAACAGCCACAGATTTTTACAATCGAAAAATATGAAGAACTCATTAATTCCCTGCAACCGGTATATTCTCTGACAAAGGGACTTACAAATACTTCTGTTACAAAAGCAGTTAAGACTTTGTTTAATGATCCTTATTACTTCTCAATGAATTTCAAATCTGTAGAGAGCGATAGTGAAAAAGTAAGGAATGCTCTTGAAACAATTCATTTTCCAAAGGATATTGATTCTCTTATTGAAGCACGAAGACTGCTTGTTTTTGACGAATTTTATTATTTTATTCTTAAACTGAGATTATTAAAAGAAGATAATGAACGTTTAAAAAACAACTTTAATATTGTTGAGAGTGCATATACAAAAAGACTTATTGAGTCACTACCGTACAGGTTAACAAATGCACAGCTTAGAGTATTTAATGAAATAGAAAATGATCTTTGTAAAGACGTGTCAATGTCAAGACTTGTTCAGGGTGATGTTGGAAGCGGTAAAACAATTATTGCAGTTCTTGCGGCACTTCAGGTCGCTGCAAACGGATATCAGACTGCATTAATGGCGCCTACAGAAATTCTGGCAACTCAGCATTTTTCATCCGTAACAGAGATGTTTGGTAAATTCAATATTCCGTTCAAGTGCGTTTTATTGACAGGTTCAATGTCTAAGACAAAGAAAAAAGAAGTGTATGAACAGATTGAAAATGGTGAAGCGGATATTATCATTGGAACGCATGCTCTTATTCAGGAAAAAGTTAAATATAAAAATCTTGCACTTGTAATTACGGATGAACAGCATAGATTCGGTGTAAGACAAAGAGAAATGCTTAGTAATAAGAATACATCTGATAACCCGCATATTCTTGTTATGTCAGCAACACCTATACCGAGAACATTGGCTATAATAATGTATTCTGACCTTGATGTATCTATTATTGATGAGGTGCCTGAAAAGAGATTAAAGATTAAAAACTGTGTTGTTGGTCAGGAATATAGAAATACTGCCTATAATTTTATGATAAATGAAATTGACAACGGCTCACAGGTGTATGTGATATGTCCTCTTGTGGAAGAAAGTGAAGGGTTAGAAGCAGAAAACGTTATATCGTATACTGAAAAACTCAAGGCTGTTTTTCCTGACAGAATCAATATTGCATATTTACATGGCAAAATGAAGCAGAATGAAAAAAATAGTGTTATGAATGCATTTCTTAATAATGACATTCAAATTCTTGTATCTACTACAGTTGTAGAAGTCGGTGTAAATGTCCCAAATGCAACTGTAATGCTTATTGAAAATGCAGAACGGTTTGGATTATCCCAGCTCCATCAGTTAAGAGGAAGAATAGGAAGAGGTGAAAAGCAGTCATACTGTATTTTCATGAGTACTAAAAAAAATGATGCTACTATGAAGCGTCTGAATATATTAAACAAATCAAATGATGGATTTTTCATAGCATCAGAAGATATGAAATTGAGAGGTCCGGGTGATTTATTCGGTATACGTCAGTCGGGGGACATGCATTTTAATCTTGCGGATATATTTAACGATGTTAATATATTAAAGGAAGCAGCAGAGTCAGTTACTGAACTTCTTAATGATGATAAGGATTTATCAAAACCTGAGAATGCAAATATAAAACAGATTATTGAGGAAGAAATAAGAAAGGATTTATATTCAACGCTTTGACAGATCATGAACTTGAAAAAATAAACAGTATTTCTGAAGAGATAATGAAGCTTACTCATGATGAACTGCTTATGAATATGCGTTTTTTAGACTCTGCATTATTTAATCTAAAAGTAACAAGGGGTTCAAATAACGGAGTACATGTTTTTACAGGTAATGAGCTTTTGTTTTCTAATGTTAAGCTGATTAGTGATTATAAAACGCATATAAATAAATGCAAACGACTATACCTGCATACTTTGCTTCATTGTGTATTTTCTCATGCCTATGATTCAAAAGGAAAAGACAAAAAGCTTTGGGACCTTGCAACTGATATTGCAGTTGAAAGTGTTGCGCTTGATTTTGAACTGGCAATATTATCATTGCCAACAGATGACCTTCTATTAAACAGAATAAACAATATAAAAAAGGAATTCAGAAGAATATACAAAGGAAATACTTCTATATCGGCACAAAAAATATATAAATATTTTCTTATTGAAGAATTGTCCGATGATGGCTATGAAGAATGGGTAAAGCTTACAAAATATGATGAGCATCTGTATTGGGACATTAAAGAAGAAATTGAATATTCCAATGAACAATGGCAAAGAATTGCAGAGAGTATTAAGGCGGATTTAAAAAGTTTTTCAAAAGGAAAAACTAATTCAGAAAACCTAGAAGAAAATTTAAATATTGCAACAAGAGAAAAATATGATTATTCTGAGTTCTTAAGACGGTTTATGGTGATGTCTGAAAATCTGTCGATAAATGATGATGAATTTGATTATATTTATTATACATACGGAATGAAATTGTATGATAATATGCCATTAATTGAACCGTTGGAATATAAAGATTCAAATAAAATAAAAGAATTTGTCATTGCGATTGACACATCTGCATCTTGTAAGGGTGAACTTGTTAAGGCGTTTCTTGAAAGAACGGTTAATATATTAAGAGACTCGGAAAACTTTTTTAATAAAATTAATATACATATCATTCAATGTGATAATCAGGTCAGAAGCGATACTGTCATAAGAGATAAAGACGACTTTAGTCAATTTATGAATGAATATACAGTTATAGGATTTGGTTCGACGGATTTTAGGCCTGTATTTGATTATGTTGATGAAATGATTGAAAATGAACAGTTTTCAGATTTAAAGGGTCTGATTTATTTTACTGATGGTTATGGAATATATCCTGAAACAAAAAAGAATTATGATGTTGCATTTGTGTTTTTGAGTGATGATGAAAACGCACCAAAAGTACCGCCATGGGCAATAAAAGTAATACTTACCGAAGAAGATATTATGATTAATGAATAAAAGGAAAAGCCATGAATATTAAAGAAGCAAAACGTTATATCGAAGAATCTGTTGAAATGTATTTAAAAAAGGATGAGGACGGAGAATACAGAATACCTGTTGTCAGACAGCGTCCGATATTCTTGCTTGGAGCGCCGGGAATAGGTAAGACAGCAATTATGGAACAGATTGCAAGTGAATTGAATATTGCACTTGTTTCATATTCTATGACTCATCATACAAGACAATCTGCACTTGGACTCCCGTTTATTTCACATAAGGAGTATGAAGGGAAGGAATATGATGTGTCAGAATATACGATGAGTGAAATAATTGCATCTATTTATGATGTTATGAAAAACTCATCAATTAAAGAAGGTATTTTGTTTTTGGATGAAATAAACTGCGTTTCCGAAACACTTGCCCCTTCCATGCTGCAGTTCTTACAGTATAAAGTGTTCGGACGCCATAAGGTTCCTAACGGATGGGTAATTGTAACTGCCGGAAATCCGCCTGAATACAATAAATCAGTTAGAGATTTTGATATCGTTACTCTTGACAGAATGAAAATAATAGAGGTAGAAGCAGATTATTCGGTATGGAAGGAATATGCTAAGAATAAAGAGCTTCATCCTGCTATTATTGGTTTTATTGATATCAATAAGGATTACTTTTATTCTGTTGAAACAACTGTTAAAGGTAAAAACTATATTACTGCAAGAGGATGGGAAGATTTATCCGAGATGATAAAGCTTTACGAAGAAAGTAATCTGCCGGTTAGAAAGACTCTTGTAGAACAATATATAAGAAATGAAAAAGTTGTGAGAGAATTCATAGCTTATTATGATGTGTTCAAAAAATATCAGTCTTCTTACAATGTAGGGGAAATATTAAGCGGTATATATAACGATTCTGTTATTGAAAAGGGTAAAAAAGCACCGCTTGAAGAGAGAATGTCAATTATCGGAATGATTGTTGATGAAGTATGTCATAACATAAAAGAAAATATATTTGAAGCAAATGTGCTAAATGATGTACTAAAACCTCTTAAGTCAATTAAAGCAGACATAAATTCGTTATCTGTAAATGAACTGACTGAAAAGGTTAAAAACATTTTATATGCAAGAGAAGAGCAATTAAGGAAGCTTGAAAATTCAGGTGCAATTTCATCAAAGGTTAAGAAGCATAACAAAGAAGTAATAAAAATCTTTGCAGGTATAAATGATAAAATCAATAAAAATACATATGATTCGGCAAGCTTAATGTTTAATGATATCAAGTCATATTATGATGAAAGGACTTCGCTTTATAAAACAAAAACAAATAACGTCAAGGAAAGATTACACAATGCATTTTCATTTGTTGAGAAGACTTTTGGTGACGGAAACGAAATGCTGATTCTTATGACTGAGCTTACTGTAATTGATGAATGTGCTATTTTTATTTCAAAATACGGAAGTGAAGACTATTCAATACACAATAAAGAAATGATGCTATCTAATAAGAGTGATGATATTCTTAAAAAGATTAATGAAATTGAAGGAATATAATAAATGTCAAAATTACAGACAGAAAACGGAATATTAAGCTATACAGTCAGCAATGGCAGTGTTCATATAACAGAATATTCAGGAAAAGATTTAATTGTTACTATTCCTCAAGTTATCGAAGATATGGCTGTTACACATATTAAGAAAAAGGCATTTTTATCAAGCCGTTTTGTTAAAGAAATTCATCTTCCGGATACAATTAGAAATATAGAAGATTATGCTTTTGCAAGATGCAGAAAGCTTGAAAAAATTTATCTGCCATATGTCAATATGAATCTTGGACAGGATATATTTATTGATTGTGACAAGCTTGACTATATTTTTGACATAAGAAGCAATGAAAACAGTAGTGAAGATGTTGCTTATTTGCTTGCAAAAACTATTAATGGCCTTGATGCATTCTTCTTATTTGATTTAAATAACGCCGGAAGTGATGAGTGGCTTTTGCACCTTGACTCTACAATTGATATGCGCATGAGAAAAGACGATATGGAAGACTTTTCAAAAATGATTTTGTGTGGCGAAGAAGAGGTTGTATGCGCAAGTGATGGTACAATTGAAGATTCAAACCCTGCGACATATAAATCAAACAGAGTAAAAGAAAAAATCAGAATTGCTTTTATGCGCTTGCTCCATAGCTATAAGCTTGATGAAAAATTAAGAGAAACGCTTGTTAAGTATTTGATAAATCATACAAAAGGAGCAAAAACAGAAGAAACATGGGCTGTATTACAAAATGAACACGGGGATGATCAAAAGTATTACGAACTATTAATTAGTATAGATGCAATCAACAAAAATAACCTAAATGAAATTCTTCTGGATATGGGAAATGCACATACTGAAATGAAATCATTTTTAATAAGATATTTTGAAGATGTAAAAGATGAAACGGATATTTTTGCAGAGTTCGAGTTATAATTGTTTATTGTGATTGGCACAAATTGTATGGAGAACATATTTTCGAACAACAGGTTGTATATTTTTTAAAAATATGATATTTTATAAAAGATTAGGGAATAAATAATCAAATACAGTTATATAGAGGGAATATAACGAAAGAGGGGTTTAAATGGCAACAAAGTCAAATTATGGTGCTGACAGTATTACTGTACTGGAAGGTCTTGAAGCCGTAAGACAGAGACCCGGTATGTATATTGGAAGTGTCTCATCAAAAGGTCTTAATCATCTTGTCTATGAGATCATGGACAATTCCGTAGACGAACATTTAGCAGGATTCTGCGATACTATATGGGTTACACTTGAAAAGGATGGCTCTGCAACGGTTAAAGATAACGGCAGAGGCATTCCTGTTGATATGCACGAGAAAGGTGTGAGCGCTGAAAGGGTTATTTTTACTACTCTTCATGCAGGAGGAAAATTCGATTCTACCGTCTACAAAACAAGCGGAGGACTTCATGGAGTGGGTTCTTCGGTCGTTAATGCACTCTCGACATATTTAGATATTGAAGTTTCAAGAAACGGTAAAATATATCATGACAGATATAAGCAGGGAATTCCTGATTTAGAGCTTGAAAACGGATTGCTTCCGGTAATAGGAAAATCCAAAACAACAGGTACTAAGATTAATTTTCTGCCTGATGATACTATATTTGAAAAAACAAGATTTAAGGAAGAAGAGATTAAGTCTCGTCTTCACGAAACTGCATATTTAAATCCGGGACTTACAATTATATTTAAGGATATGCGTCAGGACGAGCCTGTAGAAATAATATTTCATGAAGAAGATGGTATCGTAGGCTTCGTTAAGGATCTTAATAAATCTAAAGAAGTATTACATGAGCCGGTATATTTTAAAGGTACTTCTGACGGAATAAATGTTGAGATTGCATTCCAGTATGTTAATGAATTCCATGAAATAGTACTTGGATTTTGTAATAACATTTATAACTCTGAAGGTGGAACACACCTAACAGGATTTAAAACAAGCATAACAAATATCCTTAATTCATATGCAAGACAAATTGGCATCCTTAAAGATAAGGATCCTAATTTTACAGGTGCAGACATTCGTAACGGAATGACTGCAATTGTATCAATTAAACATCCGGATCCGAGATTTGAAGGTCAGACTAAGACAAAGCTTGATAATCAGGACGCAACCAAGTCAGTAGCGAAGGTTACAAGTGATGAAGTTGTAAGATTTTTTGACAGAAATCTTGAAACACTAAAGCTTGTGTTATCACAGGCTGAAAAGTCAGCCAAAATCAGAAAATCAGAGGAAAAAGCAAAGACAAATCTTTTGACTAAGCAGCGTTATTCATTTGACTCAAATGGTAAGCTTGCAAATTGTGAAAGTAAAGACGCTGAAAAGTGTGAAATTTTCATTGTTGAGGGTGATTCTGCGGGCGGCTCTGCTAAAACTGCAAGAGACAGGATGTATCAGGCGATTTTACCTATAAGAGGAAAAATACTTAACGTAGAGAAGGCTTCGATTGATAAGGTTTTAGCTAATGCAGAGATTAAAACTATGATTAATGCATTCGGCTGTGGCTTTTCCGAAGGCTATGGTAATGATTTTGATATTACGAAGCTTAAATACAATAAAATTATAATTATGGCGGATGCCGACGTTGATGGCGCACATATTTCGACATTGCTGCTTACATTATTCTATAGGTTTATGCCTGAACTTATATTAGAGGGGCATGTGTATATAGCAATGCCACCACTTTATAAAGCAATTCCTAAAAAGGGTGAAGAAGAATATTTGTATGATGATAAGGCACTTAATAAATATCGTAAAAATCACTCTGATTTTATTCTTCAACGATATAAAGGTCTTGGCGAAATGGATGCAGAACAGTTGTGGGAGACTACTCTTGATCCAAAGAGAAGAAGGCTTAAGCTTGTTGAAGTAGAAGACGCGCTCATGGCATCAAACATTACCGAGATGCTTATGGGGACTGATGTTCAACCACGTAGAGAGTTTATTCACAGAAATGCTCATGAAGCTATTCTTGATATTTAAGATTATTTGCTATGGAGTAGAATATTATGGCTAAGAAGTCAGAAGAAGTATTTGAAGAACAGATAATTAAAACAGAATATTCAGACGTTATGCAAAAATCCTATATAGATTATGCGATGTCTGTACTTATGGCGCGTGCGGTACCCGATGTAAGAGATGGCCTAAAGCCTGTACAAAGAAGAGTTCTGTATGCTATGCATGAGCTTGGCCTTAAGCATGACAAGCCTTATCGTAAATCGGCTCGTATTGTCGGTGATACTATGGGTAAGTACCATCCACACGGAGACAGTTCAATATATGAGTCGCTTGTTGTCATGTCACAGGAATTTAAGAAGGGCATTAAATTAGTTGACGGTCACGGAAACTTTGGTTCAATCGAAGGTGATTCTGCAGCTGCAATGCGATATACAGAAGCAAGACTTTGCAAAGTATCCGAGGATACTTTACTTGCTGACCTTGATAAGGATGTTGTTGATTTCGTTAAAAACTTTGACGAGACAGAAGAAGAACCAAGCGTATTACCGGCTAAAATCCCTAATCTATTAGTTAATGGAACAGAAGGTATTGCTGTCGGTATGACTACAAATATACCGCCTCATAATCTATCAGAGGTAATTGAAGGAATTAAGGCTTATATGCATAATCCTGATATTACTGTGGCAGAGCTTATGGAGTATATTAAGGGCCCTGATTTTCCTACCGGCGGAATTGTAACAAATAAGGATGACCTCCTTTCAATTTATGAGACAGGTACAGGCAAAATTAAAATACGCGGTACTACTGAAATTGAGCAGGGTAAAGCCGGCAAAATGAAAATCGTTGTTACGGAAATACCTTATACAATGATTGGTGCAAATATAGGTAAATTCCTTACAGATATAGTTGCATTAATAGATGCAAAGAAAACAAATGACATTGTTGATATATCTAACCAGATTTCAAAGACCGGTGTAAGAATTGTAATTGAAGTCAAGAAAGATGCGGATGTTGAAAATTTAAGAAACATGCTCATCAAAAAGACAAAATTGGAAGACACATTTGGTGTTAACATGCTTGCTGTTGCGGACGGCAGACCTGAGACACTGTCTTTAAAAGATATTATAATTCATCATGTCAATTTCCAGCGTGAGCTTAATACACGAAAATATAACACTTTACTTAAGAAAGAACTTGATAAAAAGGAAATCCAGGAAGGACTTATTAAGGCTTGTGACGTCCTTGATTTAATTATCGAGATTATCAGGGGCTCTAAGGATGTTAAGATAGCTAAAAAGTGCCTTACAGAAGGTGTTACCGATAATATTAATTTTAAATCACGTATTTCAAAAAAGCAGGCTGAGCTATTAAGATTTACACAAAGACAGGCACAGGCAATTCTTGATTTAAGATTATCAAAGCTTGTCGGTCTTGAAATTGAAGCATTAATTAAAGAACACGAAACTACGCTTAAAAATATCGAGCA
Organism: Lachnospiraceae bacterium; assembly: GCA_004552595.1. GTDB lineage: Bacteria > Bacillota > Clostridia > Lachnospirales > Lachnospiraceae > UBA2868. Next base: position 41,035 of record SFNX01000005.1, read on the forward strand.
ATACAAAGATATTCTTACAAATCCAAAAACAATGGATAAAACAATAATTAAAGAGCTTGATGGAATTAAGAAAGAATTCGGAGTTCCAAGAAGAACAAGAATAGAAAATCTCGAAGAAGCTTCATTTGAAGAGAAGAAAATCGAAGAAGCTATGGTTTACTTTATTATGGACAGGTTTGGCTATGCAAAAATGATTGATGTAGCTACATTTGACAGGAATAAAGAAACAATAGAAGCAGAAAATAAAGTAATAATACCTGTTCTTAATACAGGAAGAATATGCGTATTTACTTCTAATGGTAATATGCATACAATTAAGATGCTCGATTTGCCTTTATGCAAAATGAAAGATAAGGGTGTCCCAATTGATAATGTCAGCAATTTTGACTCAAAAACAGAAGAAGCTATTTATCTTAGCACACTTAAAGATGTTGTCGTTAAAAAGCTTATGTTTGTTACAAAACAGGGAATGATGAAGCAGGTTTACGGCACGGAATTTGAAGTTTTAAAGAGAACAGTTGTTGCAACAAAGCTTAATGAAAATGACAGTTTATTAAGCATTTCGCCAATAGTTGATGAACGTAATGTTGCATTGATTTCAAAAGACGGATATGCAATAAGATTCAGTGTTGATGAAGTTCCGATAAAGAAAAAGAGTGCTGTTGGAGTAAGAGGCATTAAGCTTTTATCAGGTGATGAAATTACAGATGTATTTTATCTTTCCATGGGAGATAATCCTGTATGCAAGGTTAAAGGCAGAAATGTTGAAGTCAACAAAATAAAGCTAACAAAGCGTGATTCAAAGGGTACAAAACTAAGAGGATAAATTTAGTATGAGAGTAATTGCGGGAAGTGCAAGAAGACTTCTTTTGAAAACTCCGAAAGGGCTTGAAACAAGACCGACATCCGATCAGATAAAAGAAACATTGTTTAATATACTTATGCCTTATTTATATGATGCAAATTTTCTTGATCTTTTCAGCGGAAGTGGCGGAATTGGCATAGAAGCATTAAGCAGAGGATGTAAGTCGGCTGTATTTGTCGAGAACTCGAAAGCGGCCCTTAAATGCATTGAAGATAACATCAAAAATACTCATTTTGAAGAATTAAGTACTGTTTATCCTATGGATGTGTTCAGTGCACTTAATCAGCTTGAGTTAAAAACTGTTTTTGATGTTGTATTTATGGATCCACCATACAATAAAGAACTTGAAAAACAGGTGCTCTTAAGGCTTTCTTCTTCTTCATTGATAAATGAAGATTCAATTATTGTATTTGAAGCTAACAAAGATACCGATATAAGTTATATTGATTCATACGGATTTGAAATATTTAAGATTAAAGAGTATAAAAACAATATGCATGTATTCTTAAGGAGGAAGTAAATGCTATGAAATCTGCAATCTATCCGGGATCCTTTGATCCTATTACATATGGTCATATTGATATTATTACAAGATCTGCCAAAATTTTTGATAATCTTACAGTTGCTGTTCTTAACAACAGGGCGAAACATTCGTTGTTTTCGGTAGATGAACGTGTTAATATGATTAAAGATGCAGTAAAAGACATTCATAACATTAGTGTTGTAAGCTATGAAGGACTTCTTGTAAATTATGCAAGAGAAGTTGGCGCTAATGTCATAATAAGGGGCTTAAGAGCTGTCACGGACTTTGAATATGAACTTCAGATGTCTCAGACTAATGCTAAATTAAGTGACGGAGATATTGAAACAATTTTCTTAAATACAGATTTAAGATATGCATACCTTTCTTCATCTACGGTAAGGGAGGTTGCAAGCTTTGGAGGCGATATCAGCAAGTTTGTCACAAAGGAAGTGGCAGAGCTTGTTTATAATAAATATAAAAAATAATATTACAATGATGTAATAAAGGGGACAGAATAAAAGAGGTATAATATGGCAAGTAGATTTGAACAGGTTATTGAAGAAATTGAAGATTATATTGATGAATGCAAATTCGTACCACTATCAAATACTAAAATCCAGGTGGACAGAGAGAGATTGTTTGATTTATTAGGAGATTTAAGAAACAAAACTCCTGATGAAGTTAAGAGATATCAAAAGATTATTTCAAATAAGGAAGCAATTTTAGATGATGCAAGGGCAAGGGCACAGGAAATGCTTGCAGAGGCAAAAGCCCAGACAGACCAGATGCTTTCTGAACATGAAATTATGCAGGCTGCATATGCACAGGCAAGAGCAGTAATTGAAGATGCAAATGCCAAAGCACAGCAGATTGTTGATGATGCAACAATTGAAGCTAACGAAGTTAAGCATGCTGCAATGAGATATACAGATGAATCTCTTGAAAATCTTCAGAATATTATTTCTCATGCAATTGCAACCGCAGATGCAAAATATGGATCGTTAATTCAATCATTAAGAGAGAGCGAAGCAGTAATTAACCATGACAGATCTGTATTATATCCGCAGGTTTCTCTTGATGAAGATGTTGCTGCATTATCCGGAGATCAAGTTGCAACATCAAATAGTAATCTCAACGTAAATACAACAGACCTCAAGTCTAATAATGTTGATATTTTGTAGAAGGATTTGAAATGTTAGAAAATTTTGAGCCGCAAAGTGTTTTTAAATATTTCGAGAAGATTGCAAGTATTCCGCATGGTTCTTCAAATACAAAGGCAATATCCGATTATGTTGTCAGTGTTTGTAAGGAACATGGACTTTCTTATGTTCAGGACTCATATAACAACGTAATTGTATATAAGGAAAGTGCCAAGGGTTATGAAGACAAGCCACCGGTTATGCTTCAAGGTCATCTTGATATGGTATGTGAGAAAAATTTCGAAACAGACGCAAGATTTGACTTTGAGACAGATCCATTAAAACTTTCTGTGATGGATGATTATATTTATGCTAAGGGAACTACACTTGGTGGCGATGATGGCATAGGCGTTGCATATATGCTTTCTTTATTAACAGATGATACACTTATCGCTCCTAAGCTTGAGTGCGTATTTACATCTGATGAAGAAACCGGCATGAACGGAGCACACGCACTTGATGTGAGTCTGCTTAAATCAAAGCGTCTTATAAACTTAGACCATGAAGATGAAGGAGTTATTCTTACAAGCTGTGCCGGAGGCAAAAAAGTAGTATTAAGTGTACCTGTAAGACGAATAGAAAAATCAGGAATAAAATACAATATTGTCATATGCGGTTTACTTGGTGGACATTCCGGAACTGAAATTGATAAATACCGCGCAAATGCCAACCTTTTTATGGGCAGACTTTTACAGTTCCTTGAAACAAGAGTTAAATTTGATTTGTTAAGCATTAGCGGTGGATTACAGGACAATGCAATTCCGCGTGAATGTAATGCTGAAATTATTGTTAGCGAAGATGATTCTCAGAAGTTAGAAGACATTTTCTACGAATTTGAGTCAATCATTAAGAATGAATATAAGAGTGTCGAGAAAAATATGATGGTCTATTGTGAGAACTGTGATTTTGTTACAGAAAAGGTTCTTACATATAAGACTATGCAGAGAGTAATTTTCCTACTTATGACTTTACCTGATGGAGTTCAGCGAATGAGCCCTTCTACTAAAGGTTTAGTCCAGACCTCTTCAAATGTCGGTATCATTAAATTGAGAAAAGACAAATTTGAAGTATTAATCAGTATAAGAAGCTCTATCACAAGTGAAAAAGAAGCTCTTTCTACTAAGATTAAATATTTAATAGAAACAATCGGCGGTACTTTTTTAGAAGAGGGAGATTATCCTGCCTGGGAATATTCTGAAAATTCGGCTCTTAGAGATGCAGCGATAAGCTGCTTTCGTAAGGTGCTTTGTTATGAACCTAGGGTTGAAGGCATTCATGCAGGACTTGAGACAGGTATTTTCTATAATAAGATTAAGAACCTTGATATTATTTCATTCGGACCTAACGTACTTGATATTCATACACCAAAGGAAAAACTTAGTATCTCGTCAGCGAAAAGAGTTTATGATGTACTTGTAGAATTACTTAAGGTGTTGGCTGAAAACTAATATGAATCTACCTATTAATTATTTAGATTATATGAAGGGGCTGTTAGGCGATGAATATTCAAGTTATATTGATAGCTTGAACAGACCTTCTTATCATGGATTAAGAGTTAACAGACTAAAGATAAGTAAAGAAGAATTAAAAGATAAGCTTAGTTTTTCACTTGAAGAAATTCCATTTATTGATAATGGATACATATATGCTGATAAAGAAAATCCGGCAAAGGATGTATATTACCATGCCGGACTTTATTATTTACAGGAGCCATCCGCAATGCTTCCTGCAAACAGACTTCCTATTGAAAAAGGTGACAGAGTTCTTGATTTATGTGCTGCACCGGGAGGAAAGGCTACAGAGCTTGCGGGAAAACTTTCAAATACAGGCTTATTATATGCAAATGATATTTCTGCTTCCAGAGCTTTAGCTTTACTTAAAAATCTTGAACTTACAGGAGCATCAAATATTTTTGTTACGGCTGAAAAACCGGAAAATCTTTCTGTTAAATTTCCTTTGTTTTTCAATAAAATACTTTGTGATGTTCCATGCTCGGGTGAAGGGATGTTTAGGAAAGAGCCTTCTTTAATAAAATCATGGATAGAGAAAGGCCCTGAATATTATCAGAATATCCAAAGAACAATAATTGATAATGCATATGAAATGCTTTGTGAAGGCGGACTTCTCATGTATTCAACATGTACATTTAATGAGAAGGAAGATGAAGAAAATATTGCTTATTTTCTTGATAAGCATAATGATATGGAATTAATTGATATTGAAGGCTATGAGGGATTTTCAAACGGAAGACTGGGACTTACAAAATGTGTAAGAGTTTTTCCGCATAAGATGATTGGCGAAGGTCATTTTATGGCGTTATTAAAGAAAAAAGGTGAATGTGTTAAATGTGATGTAGGAAATGATTTTGCTCCTTCAAAAATTATTTCTATTGCATTAAAAAATAAAAAAGAAGCAATTGATTATAAATTACCGCCGCTTAAGGATAACGGCTACAGAGAAGGGATAAGGTATATAAGAACGGGACTTATGCTTTCTGAATCACAAGCCTATGCAATGACGCTTAATTCTGACAACTTTGATAATTGTCTTAATCTAACACATGATGATATTAGAACTGTAAAATACATTAAAGGTGAGACAATATTCTTAAATGAAAATGAAACTTTGCACCCCGGACTCTCACTTATTCTTTGTGATAATTATCCACTTGGGTTTGCAAAATCAGATAAATCCGGAAAACTTAAAAATTTGCTAAATAAAAGCTATAGAATGAATTAGGGACTATGTTAAATAATATTGATGCTTGCATTTTTGATATGGATGGTACAATTGTAGATTCAATGTGGGTTTGGGGACAGGTAGACATTGACTATCTTAGTAAACATGGACATGAAGTACCAAAAGATATGGGAAAAGAAATTGAAGGCTTAAGCATGAGAGAAGTAGCCTTTTATTTTAAAAATCGTTTCAATATTGATGATGATATCGATACGATAATTAATGATTGGAACGATATGGCACTATTTAAATATAAAAATTCAATTAAATTAAAGCCTAACGTAAAAGAGTTTCTCATTCATCTTAAAAATAAAGGAATAAAGACAGGACTATTTACATCTAATTCATTAGTTCTTGCTAAAGCTGCGCTTAAAGCTAACGGGATACTTGAATATTTTGATGCAATAACTGCCGGCTGTAGTGATATAAAGGGAAAGCCTGAACCTGATGGCTATATTATTACCGCAAATAAATTAAATGTAAAATGTGAAAATTGTCTTGTATTTGAAGATCTTATAAAAGGAATAATGGCAGGTAAAAATGCAAATATGAAAACCTGTGCCGTTAGGGATGATTATTCAATGTATCAGGACGAAGAAAAACGTAAGCTGGCCGATTATTATATTGAGGATTATTATGAAATTTTTAAAAATTGAAAAAGGATCATTTAAGTATATAAATAATAAAAGAATAATAGAAATAATCAAAACAGTATTTATGTTTTCATGTGCGATTTTTTTGTATCTGTTTGGTTATATTACTCTTAAAACAAACAAAAACTTTTTCACTGTTTTTGCAGTACTAAGTGTACTTCCGGCTGCTAAAAGTGCTGTTTCAATGATTATGTTTCTTAGATTTTCTTCTATTGATGAAGAAGATTATAAAAAAATAAAAGAAGCATCAGGAAACGCAAATACAAAATATGAATATGTTTTTACAACATCGGAAAGAGCATTTTTCGTTAAGGCTATCAGTATTCTTAACAATACAATAATTTGTTTATATGCACCTAAAAAAAAGGATTTTTCAAAGGAGTTAAAGGATCATATTGTTACATGTCTTGAAAGAGAAGGCTATAAGTCATATTCTGTAAAGGTTTACATAAGTGCCGAAGATTACATTAAACGACTTACAGAAATGAATGAAAAACTTTCAGGGGATGAAACGGATTCATCTGATAATGTATTTTCACTGTTTAATGCCGTATCGATATAAGCTGCTTATTCAATACTAATATGAAAGAATTTATTGTCACAAAACAAAATGAAGGGCAAAGATTTGATAAATATCTTACGCGTATTTTAAATAAAGGATCAATGTCTTTTATATTTAAGATGCTTAGAAAGAAAAACTTTGTTCTTAATGATAAAAAAGCTACAGGTAAGGAAATAATAAAGGAAGGCGATGTAGTTAAGCTTTATATTTCAGATGATACCTATAACAAATTTAAGACTGATTCTTTTACTGAAGAAGACATTAAGATAAGTGATCGTTTTAATATAAAAGACAGTATTGTATACGAAGACAAGGATATTATCCTTATAAATAAACCTGCAAATATGTTATCGCAGAAAGCTAAAAAAAATGATGTTTCACTTAATGAATATATAATTAATTATTTGATTTCTTCAGGATATCTTAATGATGATAATATATTGGATTATAAACCTTCAGTAATTAACAGACTTGACAGAAATACTACAGGTATTGTCATAGCATGTAAAAATCTAAAAGCAGCGCAGATATTATCCATGTCACTAAAGACAAGAGAGATTAATAAATACTATAAATGTCTTGTTAAAGGTGAATTCAATAAAGAAGGACTGTATAAAGGATATTTGAGTAAAGATAGTATTACTAATAAAGTCACTGTTACATCAGATAAAACAAGTGATGACTGTGATTTGATTGAAACAGAGTATAAGCTTCTTGAATATAAAAATAATACTTCATTAGTATCAGTTCATCTGATAACGGGTAAATCACACCAGATAAGAGCCCATATGGCTTATCTTGGATTTCCGATTATTGGTGACAATAAATATGGGGACAAAAAATTAAGCAGTGAGTTTAATAAAAAATACCAGATGCTTCATGCATATAAGATAATATTCCCTAAATATGATGATGAACTGTCTTTTGATTTTTCGGGAAAAACATTTATTTGCGAACCGCAATTTAGATTAAGCTTATAGGTACAAGATGGCTACATGGAAAACGAGAGGACTTAGAGGTTCTACTCTTGAAGACTTAATTAACAGAACAAATGAGAGATATTCAGAAGCCGGTTTATGTCTTGTTCAGAAAATTCCGACTCCGATTACGCCAATAAATATTGATTCTAAATCAAGACACATTACTCTTGCATACTTTGAGCAAAAGTCAACAGTCGATTATATTGGCGCAGCACAGGGAATTCCGATAGCTTTTGATGCAAAGGAATGCGCAAAGGATACATTTACCCTTGCAAATATTCATGAACATCAGGTTAGGTTTATGGATGATTTTGAAAAACAAGGAGGCATTGCCTTTTTCTTAATCTATTATACTCATAGAGATAAATACTATTATTTGAGATTTGAAAAACTTAAATATTTCTGGAAACGAATGAATACAGGCGGTAGAAAAAGCTTTACATTTGATGAAACCGAGGAAGATTTCTTTTTAGAAAGTAAGGCAGGCATTTTCGTGCCATATCTTGATGGAGTAAATCTTGATTTGAGCAGACGGGATTGACAAACAAAATAAATAAATATATAATTCGCTTTGGTAATTCGCTAACGAATTAGCACATTAACGCACTAAAGTATATGGAGAGATAATAATGTATAATAAATTACTACATACTCCTGAAGGCTTCAGGGATATATATGGAAATGAATATTATAAAAGACAGGACGTCAAAAATACACTTTTTGACACTATAAAAAAATATAATTATATGAATATTGATTTGCCATCAATAGAATATTTTGATATTTTTTCTTCTGATATCGGTACAATACCATCAAATGAGCTTTTTAAGTTTTTTGACAAAGAAGGAAATACACTATGTCTTCGTCCTGACTTCACGCCATCTATTGCACGTGTTGCGGCTACTTATTTTGCGGATTATGAAGATATTTTAAGATTTGTATATTCAGGACTTACATATGTTAATTCTTCTGACCTTCAAGGTAAGCTAAAAGAATCATTAGAAGTAGGCAGTGAATTAATAGGAGATGATTCGGTTAAGGCAGACTATGAAATCATATCAATAGTACTTGATTGTGCTAAGGCACTTAATATTGAAGACTTTCAGATAAGTATTGGTAATGTTGAATTCTTTAAAGGATTATGTGAAGAGTTTGTTTTCGATGAAAAAACCGAAATGGACTTAAGAGATATGATTTCCAACAAGAATTATTTTGGTGCTAAGGGAATCCTTGATGCAACTGATATTAATGAAGACGTTAAGGACTCCATATTAAGTATTTCGGAATTATTCGGTTCATATGAATGTCTTGAAAAAGCAATTGAAATGTCAGGGAACGGACGATCAAAATATGCAATTAAAAGACTTATGGAATTATATGCGTTGCTTAAGAATGAAGGCAAAGAAAAATATATTTCGTTTGACTTAGGAATGCTTTCAAAATACAACTACTATACAGGAATCGTATTCAGAGGCTATACATACGGAAGCGGTGATGCAATATTTAAAGGCGGAAGGTATGATAAGCTTATCGAAAAATTTGGAAAAGATGCACCTGCTATAGGATTTTCAGCTAATGTCGACCAGCTTGTGTCGGTAATAACAAGAAATAAGAAAGAAAACAATTAAATCCGAGGTATATATGAGATATTTAACTTTTGCATTAACTAAGGGCAGACTTGCCAATAAAACACTTGAACTACTTGAGAAAACAGGTATATATTGCGAGGAAATGAAAGATAAAGACACAAGGAAGCTTATCTTTGTAAATGAGGAACTTAAGCTTAAGTTCTTTTTAGCCAAGGGTCCTGATGTACCTACATATGTGGAATATGGCGCTGCCGATATAGGTGTAGTAGGCAAAGACACAATTATGGAGGAAAACCGCAAAAATTACGAGGTTCTCGATTTAGGCTTCGGAAAATGCAGAATGTGTGTATGTGGTCCAAATAGTGCTAAAGAATTACTTAATTCACATGAAGTAATAAGAGTTGCAACCAAATACCCTGTAATAGCTAAAGATTATTTTCATAATGAGAAACATAGAACAGTTGATATTATTAAGCTTAACGGTTCAATTGAATTGGCACCAATTGTCGGTCTTTCGGATGTTATCGTAGATATAGTTGAAACAGGTTCTACATTAAGGGAAAACGGTCTTGAAGTATTAGAAGAAATTCATCCGATTTCTGCAAGAATGATTGTAAACAGAGTATCAATGAATATGGAAAGCAAGAGAATTAACAATCTCATTAAAGATATTAAAGAAGTATTAAACGATAAGAACGGAGCTATATAATGAGACAAATCAAATTAACTGAAGAAACAAAAAAGGATATACTTACTACTTTATTAAAGCGTTCACCTTCACAGTATCCTGAATATGAAAAAACCGTATCTGAAATTCTTAATAATGTCAGAAATAACGGTGATAAAGCTGTATTTGAATATACAGAAAAATTTGACGGATATAAATATGATGAAAATACTATAAGAGTAACAGAAAAAGAAATTAATGAAGCATATAATAATTACGATAAAGAACTTATTGCAATTATGGAAAAAGCTTTTAACAATATTAAGGAGTACCATGAGAAACAGAAACAGAATTCCTGGATTAGTACAAAGGAGGATGGTACTTTACTTGGAGTAAAGGTTTCTGCAATTGAAAAAGCCGGAGTTTATGTACCCGGCGGAAAAGCAGCATATCCATCGTCTACTCTTATGTGTGTTATTCCTGCATTAGTAGCCGGTGTAGAAAGGATTGTAATGGTTACTCCGGCCAACAAGGAAGGAAAAGTGGCAGATTGTACTCTTGTTGCGGCAAAAATCTGTGGAGTTAATGAGATATATAAAGTTGGAGGAGCACAGGCAATTGCAGCTTTGGCTTACGGAACAGAAACAATTCCAAAAGTTGATAAAATTGTTGGACCCGGTAATATTTTTGTGGCTTTGGCTAAAAAAGCAGTATTTGGACATGTAAGCATTGATTCTGTTGCGGGCCCTTCTGAAATACTTGTAATTGCAGATGATACTGCCAACCCAAGATATGTTGCTGCTGATCTTTTGTCTCAAGCCGAACATGATCAGCTTGCATCAGCAATATTACTTACTACATCTAAGGAACTTGCTGACAAAGTATCTGCAGAAGTTGATATTTTCTTAAAAGAATTATCAAGAACTGAAATAATTGAAAAGTCTTTAGAAAACTACGGATATATTATTTTGTGTGATTCAATTGATGATGCTATTGATGCGGCAAATGAGATTGCATCTGAGCACCTTGAGATTTTAACAAAGAATCCGTATGAAACAATGACTAAGATAAAAAATGCAGGAGCTATCTTTTTAGGTGAATATTCTTCAGAGCCGTTAGGTGATTATTTTGCAGGACCAAATCATGTTCTTCCTACTAACGGAACAGCAAAGTTTTTCTCACCTTTATCTGTTGATGCATTTATCAAAAAGACAAGTATTATTTCATATTCTAAAGATGCACTTAAAGAAATTCACACTGATATTGAAAGATTTGCATTATCAGAAGGCCTCAGCGCACATGCAAATTCAATAAAAGTGCGATTTGAATAATATTTATATTTAAGAACAGGAGAAAAGATGAACAGTTTATTAATCCCTGCTTTATTTTTAAAAGATGAAAAGCTTGTATCAGATTTTTCAAATTATAATGTACTCTCTGATAATCCTGTAGATTATTCGGTTTCATTAGCAGCAAAAGGTGCAAATAAGATTATAATTTTTGATTTATCAAATACGGATTCAGAGCATGATAAAGCCTTGACTTGTATTAGGAATATAACAAGAGCTGTTGATATTCCAATAATCGGTGCAGGTAATATTAAGCGCTTAGAGGATGTTAAGAAGATACTCTATGCAGGCTGTAAGGCTTGTGCTCTCAATATGTCTAAGGATTCAAATCTTAAGCTTATTGAAGAAGCATCTAAAAGATTTGAAAAAGACAAAATAATGGTTTGTATAAAAGAAGAGGGCGAATATTATAGTAACGAACCAATTATTAATGAATATTCATCTGCCATAGTATCAATAAATGAGATGGTAACAGTTGATACTAACGAACTTACATTTATTCATATTGAAAAAGATCCTGACAGGCAGGTTTATTCAGTTAATATTGACTGCAAATACAAATGGTCGGACTTAAAAAAGAATTCAGATGGATATGTACCTGTAGTAGTTCAGGATTACAAGACTGATGAAGTATTAATGGTTGCATATATGAACGAAGAAGCGTTTAACAAAACGATTGATACAGGGGTAATGACATATTATTCACGTTCAAGAAATGAACTGTGGGTAAAGGGACTTACAAGCGGACATTTTCAGTATGTTAAATCCATGTATGTAGATTGTGATTTGGATACAATACTTGTTAAGGTTTTACAGATTGGAAGTGCATGTCATACAGGAAAGGGTAGTTGTTTCTTTAACGAGGCTTTCAGTCTTAATTCAAGTAATCACAATCCGTCGAAGGTTTTTGATGAGGTTATGGCAACTATTTTAGACAGAAAAGTACATCCTAAGGAAGGAAGCTATACAAATTATTTGTTTGATAAAGGAATAGACAAAGTCCTTAAAAAAGTCGGAGAAGAAGCTACTGAAATAGTGATTGCAGCTAAAAATCCCGATAAAGAAGAGATTAAATATGAAATTGCAGATTTCTTATATCATGTAATGGTTCTTATGGCGCAAAAAGATGTTACATGGGAAGATATTACTGAAGAACTTGCCAACAGATAATTTATATATTGTATATATCGTTTATTCATGATATGATAATTGTTGACATAATATTTAATTGTGTTATGGGTAGTATAAAACAATGGAGGGTGTTTACTAATGATTTCAACAATTAAAAAAATAGTTATTCATGCAGCAATTGCCGCATTAGCTTTAATATCAGTTAATACATTTGATGTATATGCTGCAGGTAAGAATGCTAAATTTAACGTTACATTCATTTATGGAACAACAATAAATACTCAGCAGGTAAAAAGAGGTAAAGATGCAATCGTTCCTGTTGATACTTTTGTTCCGGGATTTACATTTGCAGGATGGACAGACACAGCTGCCAATATACAGTCTGATAAGATTATTCTTGGTATGTATACTCCTACAAAGGCCGCAGTAACTGCAAGTACTACACCTACACAGAACGGTATTGGTGGAAAGGCAATAAAGCTTAATAATAATGTATCTGCTCCTGCTTTACCATGGTGGGATATGTCTCTTAAGGGAGTACCTGGTAAGACTTGTGTAGTAAGATGGTACAACGGACATAACGGTGAACTTTGGAAGACAGATGTAGTTCCATACGGAACAACACTTGATGATCCGGGCAATCCTTGTCTGCACGGATATGATTTTGTCGGCTGGGAAGGTTCATGGGAGAATATCACTGAAGACAGAAACATTAAAGCCTGGTATTACCACTTAAATAAAGTCAGATTTATTGATGACTATACAGGTGATGTAATTGATGAAAAGTGGGTTCGTGACGGAGAGGGAGTTGGCGAACCAAGAATACCTGAACATCATGGTATGGACTTTGATTGCTTCTCAAGAAGTCTTTCAAATATCAACGGAGATACAGATATTTACTTATATTATAAAGAAGATTAATTGTATAAATATTTACAGAGCACATGTAATATGTGCTCTGTTTTTTTTTTCATATATTTGGTAAAATAAACTCTGTATGTGATTATTTTTAAGAAAGAAAAAGAAATGGAAAAAAGAGCGTTATCAGATAAGATATTATTAAAAATTGACAAGCCTGCCAGATATATTGGTCATGAAATAAATGCAATATATAAAGATAAATCAAAAATTGATATAAGATTTTGTATGTGTTTTCCTGATGTGTATGAAATTGGTATGTCTCATCTTGGAATTCAAATTTTATATGATTTATTTAATAAACGTGATGATGTCTGGTGTGAACGAGTATATTCACCATGGATTGATCTACATCAGATAATGAAGGCAGAAAATATTCCTCTGTTTGCTTTAGAATCACAGGATAACATTAAAGATTTTAACTTCCTTGGAATAACACTTCAATACGAAATGTGTTATACAAATATAATTCAGATTCTTGATTTATCACAAATTCCAATCTATGCAATAGACCGGAAAAATGATGACACAATAGTAATTGGCGGAGGACCTTGTGCATATAATCCTGAGCCTATTGCTGACTTTTTTGATCTGTTTTATATAGGTGAAGGTGAAGTGAGCTATAATATGCTTCTTGATCTATATAAGGAATGTAAAAAGGAAGGCTTTAATCGACAGAAATTTCTTCGTATGGCATCAAAAATAGATGGGATTTACGTTCCGTCACTTTATAATGTTGAATATAACGAAGATATGACAATTAATAAATTTGAACCAATTTATGAGGATGTTCCGTCGAAGGTAAAAAAGACTGCAGTTGAAGATTTTACATTCAGTCCATATCCGACAGAGCCGATTGTTCCATATATAAAAGCAACTCAGGACAGGGTTGTTCTTGAAATTCAACGCGGTTGCATAAGAGGATGCAGATTCTGTCAGGCGGGAATGATTTACAGACCTGTTAGAGAAAAAAATATAGAACAACTAAAAGAAATTGCAAAAAAAATGCTTGATTCTACCGGGCATGAGGAAATATGCTTAAGTTCCTTATCTTCATCTGATTACACAGAACTCAAGGAACTGTTAACATTCCTTATTGAATATGGAAAGGAAAAGCATGTTAATATTTCTTTGCCTTCGTTAAGAATTGATGCATTTTCTCTTGATGTAATGAGTAAAGTCCAGGATATTAAAAAGAGTTCTCTTACATTTGCTCCTGAAGCCGGCTCTCAAAGGCTTAGAAATGTTATAAATAAAGGACTTACTGAAGAAGTAATTCTTAATGGTGCAAAGCTTGCATTTTTAGGAGGCTGGAGTAAGGTGAAGCTTTATTTTATGCTTGGACAGCCATATGAAACGAATGATGATATAAGAGGAATAGCAGAGCTTTCCAATGAAATAGCAAAGCTTTATTATGACACTATTCCTAAAGAAGAAAGAAAAGGGAAAAAAGTACATATTACTTCTTCGACTTCATTTTTTGTTCCAAAACCATTCACACCTTTTCAATGGGCAAGACAATGCACAAAAGAAGAATTTCTTGAAAAAGCAAGATATACAAAAGAGTGCATGAAGGAACAGATTAACTTTAAATCCATTCAATATAACTGGCATGAAGCCGATTTAAGCGTTCTTGAAGGACTATTTGCAAGAGGGGACAGAAGGCTTAGTAAAGTATTACTAAGAGCATACGAAAAAGGCTGTCTTTTTGACTCATGGACAGAAGAGTATAAGCCTTGGGTATGGGATGAAACGTTAGAAGAATGTAAAGTAGATGTTTCCTTCTATACACATAGAGAAAGAAGTGTTGATGAAATACTTCCATGGGATTTTATTGATACATGTGTTAGCAAGAAATTTCTTGTTAATGAATGGTTAAAAGCCAAGGAAGAACTAATTACGCCAAACTGCAGACAAAAATGCAGTGCATGCGGTGCGGCTGTAATTAAGGGAGGTGTGTGCCATGAAAGTAAGAATTAAGTTTTCAAAATGCGGTGCACTTAAGTTTATCGGACACCTCGATGTAATGAGATATTTTCAAAAGCTTATGAGAAGGGCTGATATCCCAATTGCTTATTCGGAAGGCTTTTCACCTCATCAAATTATGTCCTTTGCGATGCCGCTTGGTATTGGAGATGAGAGTATTGCAGAATATGTTGATATAGAACTTAATTCATATATCAGTTCAAACGATGCAATAAACAGACTTAATGAAAAGTCAGTAGATGAAATAAGAATTCTTTCATTTAAGGAAATACCGGAAGGCAAAGCTTATAATGCAATGTCCAGCATTAGTGCTGCTTCATATGAAATTAAAATAAGGGATGAGAATAAGCCTGAATTTGATTTTGAAAAAGCATTTTATGATTTACTTGATAAAGATCAGGTGATTGTTACAAAACAGTCAAAGAAATCAGAAAATACGCTTGATATTAAACCGTTTATTTATGAATACAATATAAACGGAGACGTTATTTCTTTGCTTGTATCGTGTGGCTCTGTAATGAATATTAAGCCTGAGCTTGTAATAAAAGCTGTTTTTGATTCTATGAATAAAGAATTTGATGAATATTTTATTACAATTAAAAGAACCGAAATGTATACAGGCGTATATAATGAAAAGTCTTTTAAATCATTAGAGGATGTAGGAAAAGACATTTTATAATATGAAAAAAAGAGTTGTTATAACAGAATATCAGAAAAAAGTATTGGTTTTATTTTTACATGATGATAAATGCATAAAAATAAGAGCAGTTGATTCAATCCATGATACTTCTGATTCGGTTTTTCTTGGAAGAGTTGATAAAGTACTTAAAAATATTGATGCAAGCTTTGTAAGATGTAATAAAACCTCAATGTATTTAAAAGGGACACAATACAAGCCGGAGACGGTTATTCCCGTAATGCTAAAAAAAGAAACCGACGTTAATAAAAAAGATGCAATAACAGATGAAATATCATTATCAGGTCTTTTTGTTATTGTAAATAAATGTATTGACGGCGTTAAATTTTCATCAAGAATACGTGATAAAAGCAAAATATGTACAGATAATCTGAATAATGTAATTATCAGACAAAATGCAGTCTATGCAAATACAGAGTCAATATACAATGAATATAAATACTTATCAAAAATTCTTGATAATATTTATAAAAATAAAGATAAAAGAACAGATAATTCTATTTTGTATTTAGGTCTGCCGGAATTATTAAATATATTGTTTACTGAAGATATATGTAATTACGATGAAATACTTACTGATTCAGATGAAGTATTTGAGCTTATTAATGATTTTTGCAATAACTATAAATCCAAGAATATCGATGTAAATATACAATTTAAAAAATATGAAGACAAAATGGTTCCGCTTTCAGCGCTTATTTCATTATCTTCAAAGCTTGAAAGGGCTACAAGCAGAATAGTCCATCTTAAATCCGATGCGTATATTACAATTGATAAGACAGAAGCGCTTACAGTAATAGATGTTAACAGCGGTAATACTACATTTAAAGGAGATAGGGCAACTGTAATTCATTCGATAAATATTGAAGCCGCAAAGGAAGTAGTATTACAGCTTAAGCTTAGAAATATTTCAGGAATTATCATTGTTGATTTCATCAATGAACAAAAATCAGAATATAACGATGAATTAATTAAAACAATAAAAGAAGAACTTAAAACCGATGACCAGGGAGCAAAATGTTATGGATTAACAAAGCTTGGTCTTGTTGAAATTTCAAGAAAAAGAATAAGTAAGACACTTAAGGAACAGTTATGGACATAGACATTAAAAATCTTTCTCCAATGATGCAAAACTATATACAGACTAAAGAGGAATACAAAGACTGTATTCTCTTTTATCGTCTCGGTGATTTCTATGAAATGTTTTTTGATGATGCCTTACTTGCATCAAAAGAACTTGAACTAACATTAACAGGTAAAAACTGCGGACTATTGGAAAGGGCACCAATGTGTGGAGTCCCGTTTCATGCCGCAGAAAATTACATTAATAAACTTGTTGCTAAAGGATATAAAGTTGCAATATGTGAACAGGTTGAAGATCCAAAGCTTGCAAAAGGACTTGTAAAACGTGAAGTAATAAGAGTTGCAACTCCCGGAACAAATATTGATGTTGCTTCGCTTGATGAGAGCAGAAATAACTATATCATGTCTATTGTATATGTCCTTGGTAATTTTGGATTTGCAATTTCCGATGTCACGACAGGTGTATTTTATGTAACTGAAGTCAACACACTGCAAAAGCTTACTGATGAAATATATAAATTTAATCCATCTGAAATTATATGTAATGAGTCATTTTTACTCTCAGGAATAAATATCGAAGAACTTAGGACTAAGCTTTCTGTAACTTTATATTCGCTTGAATCATGGTACTTTGACGACACAGCGTGTGAAGATATACTAAAAAGTCATTTTAAAGTTACAAATTTATCGGGGCTTGGTCTTCATGATCTAAACTGCGGAAAAGTGGCGGCCGGTTCACTTTTAAAATATCTATACGAAACCCAGAAAAACTCTCTTGAACATATTTTATCAATTACACCATACAATATTTCTGATTTCATGCTTATTGATTCCTCCACAAGAAGAAATCTTGAGCTTACAGAAACAATGCGTGATAAAAATAAAAGAGGCTCATTATTATGGGTACTTGATAAGTGCAAAACAGCAATGGGTTCAAGAATGATAAGAAGTTTTATTGAGCAGCCGCTTATCAATAAAGAAAGAATTACACTTAGACTTGATGCTGTTGAAGCATTATTTAAAAATGCAATTACACGTGAAGAATTAAGAGAATATTTAAGTCCAATATACGATCTTGAAAGATTAATGAGTAAAATCAGCTATAAATCCGCCAATCCAAGGGATTTAATTGCATTAAGAAATTCATTAAAACTATTACCGGCTATAAAACAACAGCTTTCGGATTTTAAATCAGGTATTCTTGGTGAATTATATGATAAGCTTGATGATTTAAATGACATTTTCTTACTTATAGAAAACTCAATAAATGAAGAAGCACCAATTACAATTAAAGAAGGCGGAATAATAAAAGAGGGCTATAATGAGACAATTGACAATTTAAGAAATGCAAAAGTATTAGGAAAGAAATGGCTTACCGAACTTGAAGCTTCTGACAAGGAACGTACCGGAATTAAAAATTTAAGAATTAAATATAACAGAGTATTCGGCTATTATTTTGAAGTAACAAATTCATTTAAAGAACTTGTACCTGATGACTATGTAAGAAAACAGACTCTTGCAAATGCCGAGAGATATACAAATGATAAATTAAAGGAACTTGAAGATACAATATTAAATGCAGAAGATAAGCTTTTTTCGCTTGAATATGATATTTTCTGTGAAATACGTGATTTGATTTCTACAAATGTATCAAGGATACAAAATACCGCACATGTAATAGCAACACTTGATGCATTCTGTTCTTTGGCATATGTCAGTGAGGCTAACAGATATACAAGACCGAAAATCAATACAAAAGGTATTATTGATATTAAAGGCGGAAGACATCCTGTAATCGAGAAGATGATACCTGACGGTATGTTTATTTCAAATGATACATATCTTGATAATGCAAAAAACAGAATTTCAATTATAACAGGTCCGAATATGGCCGGTAAATCAACGTATATGCGTCAAAGTGCATTAATTGTTCTAATGGCACAAATCGGCTGTTTTGTCCCTGCAGATTCATCCAATATTGGTGTATGTGACAGAATATTTACAAGAGTTGGAGCTTCTGATGATTTATCACTCGGTCAGTCAACATTTATGGTTGAAATGGCTGAAGTGGCAAATATTTTAAGAAATGCAACAGATAAAAGTTTGTTAATACTTGATGAAATAGGACGTGGAACATCTACCTTTGACGGGTTGTCCATTGCCTGGGCTGTTGTTGAATACATTTCAGATACAAAGCTTCTTGGCGCAAAGACATTATTTGCAACACATTATCATGAGCTTACTGAACTTGAAGGAAAGCTGCCAGTTAAAGAACAGGGCGATGATGTAGTATTTTTACGTAAAATTGTCAAGGGCGGAGCTGATAAGAGCTACGGTATTGCAGTTGCAAAGCTTGCAGGAGTTCCAAATACCGTAATAATGAGGGCTAAGGAATTAGCAGATGAATTAACAGAAAATGATATTTCATCAAAAATAAAGTCTATTGCTTCAGAAACAACAAATGTATCAAATAAAAGAAGCAAAAAGGTAAGACAGTTAGATGAAGTAGATCTTAATCAGATGTCTTTATTTGATACAGATACTGATGAAGATATATTAAATGAAATAAAAACATTGGACATTAATTCACTAACACCAATTGAGGCTATAAATACATTAAGCAGTCTGCAGAGCAGACTAAAAAACAGGTGGAAAATCTGATAAATGAAAAATATAAATATTCTTGATTCAAATACAATCGATAAAATTGCTGCAGGTGAAGTCGTTGAAAGACCGTCAGCTGTTGTAAAGGAACTTGTCGAAAATTCAATTGATGCAAATGCAGATGCGGTTACAATTGAAATAAAAGACGGCGGTATTTCTTTTATTAGGATTACCGACAACGGTGAGGGAATTGACAGGTCACAGATAAAAAAAGCATTTATGCGTCATGCAACATCAAAAATAAAAAGTGTTGAGGATTTAATCTCTGTAACCAGTCTTGGTTTCAGAGGAGAAGCTTTATCAAGCATTAGTGCTGTAGGTAAAGTCGAATTTCTTACAAAAACCAAAACTGACTTTATTGGGACAAGATATGTTGTAGAGGGTGGCAGAGAATGTGTATTTGAGGATGCAGGAATCCCTGATGGAACAACAATAATTGTAAGAGATTTATTTTTTAATGTACCTGCAAGAAAGAAATTTTTAAAGTCACCATCAAGTGAAGGAAATAACATTACAGAACTTATTGAGCACATGATATTATCACATCCGAATATCAGCTTTAAGTATATTTATAACGGGAATGTCAAGCTTCAAAGTTCAGGAAAAAACGATATAAAAAGCTGTATTTATAATGTTTACGGACGTGATATAGCTAACGGTTTAATTGAAGTAAAGTCAATACGAGATGATATTTCAATTCATGGCTTTATAGGAAAGCCCGAGCTTGCAAGAGCTACAAGAAATTTTGAAATTTATTTTGTAAATAACAGATTTATTAAAAGCACGTTAATTGACAGGGCACTTGAAGAAGCATACAAGGATTATCTTATGCTTCATAAATACCCGACTGTTTTTTTGTATTTTGAAATACCGTCTCATTTAATTGATGTAAATGTGCATCCTACCAAGCGTGAAATTCGCTTTTTCGAAGGTGAAGCATTGAAATGTTATATTGTCGATGTGATTAAAAATGCACTTATTAACAAGGAACTTATTAAAGAGATTGTTGAAGAATATCATGAAAAACCTTCAGTTAAAGAATCGGAAATTAATAAAGAACCGTTTGAAACGATAAATCATATTATTGAATCATCATATAATAATTACTATTCATCAGAAATTGAAAAAGAGGATGAAAGTACAGATATTAATGATAAAAACGAACAGCTTACGCTTTTTGATGATAAATTTATCAGTGAAGAGTCTATAAAGAAACATCGAATAATCGGACAACTTTTTAATACATACTGGCTAATTGAATTTGAGAATAAATTATTCATTGTTGACCAGCATGCTGCACATGAAAAGGTTAATTACGAACGACTTATAAAAAAATTAAGAAACAACGAGAACTGTTCACAAAATATTTATCCGCCAATTGTTGTTTCTCTTTCAAATGCAGAGGCTCAGTATGTTACAAAATATAATGAAAATTTTTTAAATGTCGGCTTTACAATAGAGCACTTTGGAGGGCTTGATTATACTATAAGTACTGTTCCGATGGAGCTATTAAGCCAGAATCCGGCAGATTATTTTCATGAAATGCTTGATGAATTGATGGAAGGCAAAAATTCAAAAGAAACAGAGACAGTCAATTTGAAAATCGCAACAATGGCATGCAAAGCTTCCGTAAAGGGTAATATGCATTTATCTGTATTTGAAGCTGACAAGCTTATTTCAGAACTTCTTACACTTGAAAATCCTTATAATTGTCCTCATGGAAGACCTACTATTATTTCATTTTCTAAATATGAAATAGAGAAGATGTTTAAAAGGATTGTTAATTAGTTCATTTATTTTTATTATACAACTTAAGGTTTAGTTAATGCAGAATAACGATAAACAAAGCTTAATAATTATTGCAGGTCCTACTGCTGTTGGCAAAACTGCACTTTCAATTGAGCTTGCAAAGTCAATAAATGCAAGTATTATATCTGCTGATTCAATGCAGGTATATAAACATATGGATATTGGTTCTGCTAAGGTCACAAAAGATGAAATGCAGGGAATAAAGCATTATCTTATTGATGTGTTAGAGCCCGAAGAAGAATTTAATATCGCGACATTTAAACAGTTTGCTAAAAATGATATTGAATATATTAAAAATGACGGAAAAATACCGATAATTGCAGGAGGAACCGGATTTTATATTCAGGCACTTTTATATGATATTAATTTTGATGATGATGCAAATAAAAGTGATGAAATACGAGACAGACTTGAAAATTTAATTACTACAAAAGGGAATGAATTTGTTCATAATATGCTTAGAAAGGTAGATGAAAAAGCTGCAAATGAAATTCATCCAAATAATGTAAAAAGAGTAATTAGGGCACTTGAATATCATTATCTTACAGGTGAGAAAATATCAAAGCATAACGAAACAGAACGAATAAAAGAATCGCCTTATAATTTTAAATATTTTGTAATCAATGAGGACAGAGCCCTTTTATATAAAAACATTGATAAACGTGTTGATATTATGATTGAAAACGGTCTTGTTGATGAAGTAAAAGCGCTTAAGGAAAGAGGTCTTACAAAAGACAATATTTCTATGCAGGGACTTGGATATAAGGAGATTCTTTCTTATCTGAACAATGATATATCTTTAGAAGAAGCAGTTTACATAATTAAGAGAGATACGAGACATTTCGCCAAAAGACAGCTTACATGGTTTAAGCGTGAAAAAGATGTAATTTGGATCAATAAAGAAGATTTTTCATTTGATAATAATAAAATAATAGAATTTATGAAGGAGCAATTAAAAGGTGCAGGAATTATATAAAGAACTTGGAATTTGCGAAGAGGTATATAAGTTATCAAAGGATGTATTAGACAGCCTTGAATTGAGATTTAAGGAAATTGATAAAATTACAGAATATAACCAGCTTAAGGTGCTAAAGGCTATGCAGGAAAATAAAGTTTCCGAAGCATGCTTATACAGTTCAACCGGATATGGCTATAACGACATAGGAAGAGACACTTTGGAAAAAGTGTACGCTTCATATTTTCATACAGAGGATGCTCTTGTAAGACCTCAAATTGCATGTGGCACTCACGCACTTGCTATTGCACTTTCTGCAAATTTGCGACCGGGAGATGAGCTTTTTTCTCCTGTAGGAAAGCCTTATGACACATTAGAAGAAGTTATCGGAATAAGAGAATCTAAAGGTTCACTTAAAGAATTCAATATTACATACAGACAGGCCGAACTTAATGAAGACGGAAGTATTAATTTCGATAATATTAAAAAATGCATTAACGAAAAAACAAAGCTTGCTACAATTCAAAGATCAAAAGGCTATTTAACAAGACCAACTCTTTCGGTAAAACAGATAGGAGATATTATTTGCTTCATAAAATCAATAAAAAAAGATATTATCTGTATGGTTGATAACTGCTACGGCGAATTTGTAGAAACAATCGAACCATCAGATGTTAATGCCGACCTTGTTGTTGGATCACTTATTAAAAATCCGGGTGGTGGACTTGCACCAATTGGTGGATATATTGCAGGAAGAAAAGACTTGGTTGAAAATTGTGCGTATAGACTTACAACACCGGGGCTTGGAAAGGAAGTTGGTGCCACATTAAATGTTAATTCGCTGTTTTATCAGGGGTTCTTCATGGCACCAAGTGTTGTAAATGCAGCACTTAAAGGTGCAATATTTGCAGCCAACATTTATGAAAAACTCGGTTTTTCTGTCTTTCCTGATTCAAAAGAAGAAAGACATGACATTATTCAGGCTGTAACACTTAATAGTAAAGAAGCCGTAATTGCATTCTGTAAAGGCATTCAGGCGGCGGCACCGATTGACAGCTTTGTTTCTCCTGAACCTTGGGCAATGCCCGGATATGATTCGGATGTAATTATGGCTGCCGGTGCATTTGTTTCGGGTTCTTCGATTGAATTAAGTGCTGACGGTCCTATTAAACCACCTTATAATGTATATTTTCAGGGTGGACTTACTGTTAATCATGCAATTTTTGGCATTATTAAATCAGTCCAGTCTTTATATGATGAAAATCTTGTTAAGATATCGTAAAAATGATATTATTACTACATGTTGTATATAAACAAATAATATCAATTAATATATACAATTAATCATTTAATTTTATTACAGAGGTATAACTGTGGCGGTTTCAGCAATCGGATTAGATTTAGGTACATACAACATTAAATTATATAACGGAATAGATGATACGATTCATACACATAAAAACATGATTGCTATTCAGAATAAACATCATGTTTTGGCATATGGTGATGAAGCTTTCAAAATGTATGAAAAGACTCCTGAATCTATTGAGATATCGTTTCCTGTAACAAACGGTGTAATAGCTGATATTCACCATATGCAGCTCCTTTTACACAACTTTGTTATTGATTCAACAGGTGGAAATTTCAGATCGGCAGATTATTATATTTCAGTACCTACTGATATTACAGAAGTTGAGAAACGTGCCTTCTTTGACCTTGTAAATGACTCGAATGTTAAGCCTCGTAATATTTATATTGTTGAAAAGGCAATAGCTGACGGTGTCGGACTTGCCCCTGATATTAAGAATTTCCAAGGCGCATTAATAGTTAATATCGGATATGAAACTACAGAAATATCTGTATTATCAATGGGTGGAATAGTTCTTTCAAAGCTTATTAAAATTGGCGGTAAAAAATTCGACGAATCGATTAAAAATATAATCCGTAAGGAGTATAATTTGTATATCGGTAATAAAACTGCTGAGCGTGTTAAAATATCTCTTCCTGAGCTTGAAGCAGATGAAGAGGATGCAGTGCTTTACGGCAGAGATATCGTAACCGGACTCCCTGTTGAGAGAACTATACCGACGAACATGATTGAAAAAGCGATGCATGAGAACTTCGATACAATCATTGACAATGTTCGTGCTATACTTGAAAGAACACCACCGGAGCTTGGTGCAGACATATATAAGAGGGGAATTTATTTAACCGGCGGTTCAGCTGTAATCGGTGATTTGCATGAACTTATTGCACAATCAACAGGACTTAAAGTTAACTTTGCACCGCATGGTCAGGAAAGCGTTGCATATGGACTATCCCAGATGATCAAAAATGAAGAATTACGGGGATTTGCATATTCAATGCAGGAGTTTAAAGAATAAAGGGGAAAAATGGCAAGGAATCGAAGAAGGAAAAACAAAATAGAGATTCCGTCAAAATATATTTTGCTAATAATTTCAATCATATGTATTATTATGATGATTATTTCTTATACGGCAGATATCTTTTCAGGACCGCTTAAAGCGATCTCATCATATACTGTTGTACCATTTCAGAGAGGAATCGAAACTGCAGGCTCATGGCTTTTTAACAGAACGGAAGATATTAAGCATCTCAATGAACTGACTGTAAAAGTTGAAGAACTGCAATCTCAGGTTGACGAGCTCACAATTAAAAACAACAAACTGATGCAGGATAAATATGAACTGTCTGAATTAAGGCAGTTATTTAAGCTTTCAGAAAATTACGAAGAATATGACACTATCGGAGCCAGAATTATCGGCAAAGATACAGGAAACTGGTTTCAAACATTCCTTATTGATAAAGGAAGCAATGATGGTATTAGTGTCGATATGAATGTAATGGCAGGAAGCGGTCTTGTCGGTATTGTAACCGAGGTCGGGCCTAATTGGGCAACAGTAAATTCAATAATTAATGATGATGCAAATGTTTCCGGAATGATTCAGTCCACTTCGGATACACTCATTGTTGAAGGCTCACTTGAATTAATGAATAAAGGAATCATTAAGTTTTCACAGCTTGAAGACACTGAGGATGTAGTAAAAGTAGGAGACCAGATAGTAACATCATATATTAGTAACAAATACCTTCCGGGTATTTCAATCGGGTATGTTACAGAGATAAATCTTGATTCGAACAACCTTACAAAATCAGGATATTTAACTCCGGTTGTTGACTTTAAGCATTTATCAACAGTGCTTGTCGTTACTGAACTTAAACAGCAGAAGGAATAAATATATGCTTAGAAAACTGATTACTTTTTTAACTATATATTTATGTTTTATACTTCAATGTTCTGTGTTTAATCATATTTCACTTGGCGGAATTGTTCCAAATATATTAATTATTATAACCGCATCATTTGGATTTATGAGAGGCCAGAATACGGGAATGGCTGTAGGGCTTGTTGCAGGTTTGTTTATTGATATTTTTTTTGGAAGTCCTTTTGGATTTATGGTTTTAATCTATACAATTATTGGATATTTAAACGGCTTCTTTAAGAATATATTTTATCCTGAAGATATAAAGCTTCCAATGATATTAATTACTGTAAGTGAGCTTGTTTATTGCATTTTGTATTATATTTTTAAGTTCTTATTAAGAGGAAGACTTAATATCGGTTATTATTTTGTTCATATTATGCTTCCTGAAATTGTATATACAATAATTATTACTTTACCGCTGTATTTAATTATTGTATGGATAAATGAACATCTCGAAGCATATGAAAGAAGGAATTCGTAGAATTGTTTAGCGATTTTAAAGAATGGCTGCAAAATACTGCAGTTGTGAGACTGATTTCTTTAATAATCATATTTATCGTATTATTTTCAATCCTTATTAACAGACTCTTTGTTTTTCAGATTGTTGATGGTCAAAAGTATTTAAATGATTTTACATTAACTATTAAAAAAGAAGCTACGTTAAAATCTACAAGAGGTAATATATACGATAGAGAGGGCCGGCTTATTGCATACAATGAGCTGGCATATTCAGTTACAATTGAAGATAATTATGAATCTGGTTCTTCAAAAAATCAGAAAATAAATGATTGTATTCTTAAGACAATTGATATTATTGAAGCAAACGGCGATACTGTAATAAATGATTTTAATATAGTACTGAACAACTATAATCAGTTTGAATATGCTGTTTCAGACACTAAATTATTAAGGTTTCTTGCGGATGTATATGGCAAGAAGTCTATTGATGATTTATCAACACTTGAACGTAATGCAACGCCTATCGAGGTAATAGAATATTTGTGCTCTAAGGAAAAATATGGTATCGGTACGAAGGAAGATGTTCACGGAACTGTTTCTTTTAATCCAATGAGAGGATACTCATATGAGGATATATTGAAAATCATTACTGTCAGATATTCGATGAGTACAAATGCCTACCAGAAATATGTTACAACTGTTATTGCATCTGATGTTTCAAAAGAAACAGTGGCTGCGATTATGGAGAATAAAATAGAACTCCAGGGAATAAATATTGAAGAGCATACATTAAGAAAATACAACGATGCAAAATATATTGCTCATATTGTCGGATACACAGGAAATGCATCAGTTGATGATCTTGAAGAACTTAAGGGTTCTGAACTGAATTATACTATGAATGATGTTGTCGGAAAAGCCGGTGTTGAAAAGGCTATGGAAGAACATCTTCAGGGTATTAAAGGCAGTGAGACGATATATGTTGATAATGTTGGAAAAATCATTGACCGTACGGACAGAGTAGAGCCGGTTTCCGGTAACGATGTTTATTTATCGATTGACCTTGAGCTTCAGAAGGCTGTTTACAATATGCTTGAGCAAAAGCTTGCAGGTATTCTGGTCGGAAAAATCATTAATTCTAAAACATATGATAATTCTGTAGTTAAGACATCAAGCATGATGATTCCTATAGATGATGTATATTATGCATTTTTTAACAATAATATTATTGATATCGATAGGCTTGAGAGAGAAAATGCTTCACAGTATGAATCAATAATTTATGAAAGATTCGTTGATAAAAGGAATCGTTCAATAAATGCAATCAGGGAAGAACTTATAAATACTTCAACCCCTTATAAAGACTTGTCAAAAGAAATGCAGGTATATGAAAGCTTTATTGTTTCTATGCTTTCTTCAAGTAATAAAGGTGTACTTGTAAGTTCATTAGTTGATAAAAATGATGCTACATATATTGCGTGGGCTAAGGATGAAACAATTTCACTCGAACAGTATTTAAGATATGCGTTATCTCAAAACTGGATTGACATATCTAAAATAAAGCTTGATTCTAAATATTCAGATGCTGATGTAATATATGAAAGACTTGTTGATTACATCTGTGAGCAGCTTGTTACCGAAAACGGTTTTTGTAAGAGACAGTTTAAATATATGATTGCCGATAATGAAATATCGGGACGTGAAATCTGCATGCTTCTTTTCGAGCAGAGAATAATATTTGGAACTGCTGCTGAGAAAGCTGAAGTTGAATCAGGTGCAAAAACGGCATATGATTTTTTAATTAACAAGATATCAAATATTGAAATTACGCCTGCAATGCTTGCGCTTGACCCTTGTTCCGGCTCTTGTGTTGTAACTTCTACAAACGGCGAAATATTAGCATGTGTTTCTTATCCCGGATATGATAATAATAAGCTTGCTAATCAGATTGATGCCGAATATTATTCAGAATTAATGAATGATTTATCATCGCCTATGTACAATTATGCAACGCAGCAGATGACTGCACCGGGTTCAACATTCAAGCCATTATCAAGTGTCATTGCACTTGAAGAGGGAATTGTTAATCCTGGCGAAACTATTTATTGTAAAGGTGTTTATGAAGTTCTTGATATGGAAAAGAAGTGTTGGGTTTATCCATTAGGTCATGGCGAAATGGATGTTATCAATGCTATCGGTAATTCGTGTAACGTATTCTTTTATGATGTCGGATATCGTCTTGCAACAAATGTATATACTGAGAACTATGATGAAAAAAGAGGTATTGAGCGTATGAAAAAATACGCTGATTTATTCGGACTCACAGAGAAAACAGGAGTTGAAACCGAAGAAAATGAATCCCAGTATTCAAGTACGCTTCCTGTTGATACTGCAATCGGTCAGGGTTCAAGTAATATTACTACAATCGCTTTAGCAAGATATGTAAATGCAATTGCGAGCAGAGGAAATGTATATTCACTGTCTTTAGTAAACCGTGTTGCCGATTTAGACGGACATACCGTTAAATTGTACGGACCAAAGCTTAAAAATACAGTAGATATTTCAGATGAAGAATGGGATATGGTTCACAGAGGTATGAGAATTGTTGTTGAAAAGGCAAAAGCCTTTAGTGATATGCCTATAGAAGTTGCAGGTAAAACCGGTACGGCACAGTCTTCTAAATCAAGAACAAACCATGCTTTATTTGTAGGATTTGCTCCATATGAAGATCCTGAAATATCAATTGCAATAAGAATGGCATATGGATATACATCCGGTAATGCAGCAAGTCTTGCGGCTGATGTAATTAAATACTACTATAATCTTGAAGACAATCTTATTACCGGTGTTGCTGATGTTTCAGAAACAGAAGTTATTGAAGACTAAGGGGATGTAATTATGGGTAATTTATGTAAGATTAAGGGAATGAGAGACGGAATTGTCATTAAACTTGACGATAAGGCTGATTTTAATGAAGTTTACAACGATATGTGTGATAAATTCAGAGAGTCATCCAATTATTTCAAAAATGCGAGTCTTATTATAGGATTTGAAGGACGCAAATTAACTGAAGAAGAAGAAAACAAATTAGTTGATGGAATCTGTCTTAACTCTGATATTAATGTTCTTTGTGTTATTGGAGACGATGATAAGAAGGATGAAATGTTTTTACGATTAAAAAAACACTTCGATCCGACTCATAATTATAAAGACAAGCAGTTTTACAAAGGTTCGGTTCGTTCTCATGAGCATCTTGAATCCGATCAGACTATTGTTGTCCTTGGTGATATTAATCCGGGAGGTATTGTCTCGTCTAAGGGGAATATTATTATTTTAGGCACATTATACGGAACTGCACATGCCGGAACAGATGGGAATACAAGTGCTATTGTAGTATGTCTTGACATGAAGACATCGCGTGTTGGAATAGCAGATACTATTGCTGATATTACATATAAAAACACCGTTTTTTCAAAAAATAAAGTAATGCCAAAAATATCTTTCTTAGAAGGCAGAGAAGTGGTGACAGAAGATATTACAAGAGATTTGTTAAATCTTATTGCAATGCAGCTGAATTAATATGAAAGAAAAGATTAAAAAACTATTTATTGAATATAATTTCAGAAAATATGATTTCTGGTTATTGCTCTTAACAATTGCAATCGGAATACTTGGGGTAGTATTTGTCGGAAGTGCTGATAATTCCAATATGGACAGGCAAAAATTCGGGCTTATTTTTGGATTATCACTTATGATAATTATTTCATTTTTAAGCTACAGCTTTATCCTGAAGTTTTACTGGGTTATATACGTTGTATGTATTGCAATGCTTGTTCTTGTAAGATTATACGGCGATTCCGGAGGTGGCGCGGCACGATGGTTCGAGTTCGGAAGTCTTCGTTTTCAGCCATCCGAGCTTGTTAAAATTTTATTGATTTTATTTTATGCACAGTTTATTATGAAGCGTGAGGACAATTTCAATTCTATTAGGAATATTTTGTTTAGTGTTGTCCTTGTTCTGCCGATTTTTTACATGATTTTTGAACAGCCTGACTTATCGACTTCAATCATGATTTTAGTCATATTTGGCTCGGTTATGTTTATTGGCGGATTGAAATTAAGTGTAATTTTTGGTGCTCTCATTGTAGGTGTTCCTTCACTTATCTTTGCCGTAAGCTATCTTATTAAAGATGATGTGACATTGCTTGACACTTACCAGAAAAACCGTATACTAGCATGGCTTCATCCTGAACAATATGCTACTACGGAGGCTTACCAGACATTAAATGCCATTACTGCAATCGGTTCCGGCCAGTTGTCCGGAAAAGGACTAAATAATAACGTCATTGCTTCCGTTAAAAATGGTAATTTTATTTCCGAAGCACATACAGATATGATATTTGCTGTTATTGGTGAAGAAACGGGATTTATCGGTGCTTGTACCGTATTATTCCTTCTTCTGCTTATTGTTATTGAATGCATAAGAGTTGCAATTTCGGCAAAAGATATTGCCGGTTCAATAATTGCAGGTGGAATGGGATGCCTTATCGGTTTTCAGACATTTATTAATATTGGTGTTGTTACGGGGTTACTTCCAAATACAGGACTTCCATTACCATTTGTCAGTTATGGATTAACATCTTTAGTTTCGTTACTGATTGGTATGGGCTTTGTTATGAATGTCAGGTTACAGACACCAAAATAATATAAATATTTAAGGAGAATGGTATGAATATTGGATTAATTGCACATGATTCTAAGAAAAAGCTTATGCAGAATTTGTGTATAGCATATATGGGCATATTATCAAAACATGAATTATTTGCTACAGGTACTACGGGGAGACTAATTGAAGAGGTAACAAATCTTACTGTCCATAAATATCTTGCCGGACATCTTGGCGGAGAACAGCAAATTGGTGCACAAATTGAGCATAATGAAATTGATGTACTGATTTTTCTTCGTGATCCTTTGTCACCTAAATCACATGAACCTGATGTTGCATATCTATTAAGATTATGTGATATGTATAACATCCCACTTGCAACAAACCTTGCTACCGCAGAATTATTGATTAAGTCACTTGAAAGAGGAGATATTGAGTGGCGTGAGATGTATAAATAAAAATCTTAAAGTTGTTTTATGTCTTTTGGTAATTTGTGCGTGCTTATCCGGTTGCAAAATTAATGAGTATGACCTGCCATATGATGTAAACAGCAATATAAGTGCATATAGTTTCGGAAGTACTCAGTCTGACAAAATGCTTACTTCATTTGCAAGTAATATTTGTGTTGTTAATGAAGATGTTAATTCTGATAAGGCTGATATTCCACGTACTGAAGCGGGTTGTCTGTTTAATAGAACAGATAATACTACTGTTTATGCAAAATCGGCAAATGTTAAGCTTCATCCGGCATCTACTACAAAAGTAATGACAGCTATTCTTGCGTTAAAATATGGTAAGCTTGATGATATTTTAACTGCATCCGAAAACGTAGAAATAAAAGAATCCGGTGCTCAGCTTTGTGGATTCAAGCAAGGAGACAAGGCGACGTTGGAACAAGTTCTTTACGGATTATTATTATATTCCGGTAATGACGCAGGTGTCATGATAGCAGAGTATGTCTCCGGATCAGAGGAAGCATTTGCAAAGCTTATGAATGACGAGGCTAAAAAGCTTGGAGCAACAAATACAAATTTTGCGAATGCCCATGGACTTACCGATGACAGTCATCTTACTACAGCTTATGATTTGTATATTATATTTAATGAAGCACTGAAATACGATAAATTCAAAGAAATAATAAATACTAAGACATATAAAACAAGCTATTCATCTGCAAACGGCGGAACCAAAAACTTAGATATAGAAAATACTAACAGATTTATCAATGGCAAGTATTCTGCGCCATCAGGGGTAACTGTAATTGGTGGTAAAACCGGTACTACAAAAGCTGCCGGAGGATGCCTTTTATTATATTCAATAAACAGCAGTTCAAATGATGAATATATTTCTGTTGTAATGAAATCGGAAAATGTTGATTCAATGTATGAAGATACGTCATCATTACTAATTCTTGAGAATTAATAGGTTGTGTTTTTGTACAAAATAAACTATAATCAGAATATGAAATTGAAGTAGAAATACTTTGAAATATCACTTTAAAGGAGGACCTTTAATGGTACACTTAATCGTAGGAGAAAAAGGTAAAGGTAAGACAAAACATCTTTTAGACAAGGTTAACAGTGCCGTCAAGACTGCTTCTGGCAATATTGTATATCTTGATAAGAATTCAAAGCATATGTATGAATTAAAGAATGCAATACGTTTAATTGCCACATCAGAATATCCTATCAGCAATACGGATGAATTTATGGGATTTATCTGTGGTATTGTTTCACAGGATCATGACATTGAAGAGATGTATTTAGACAGCTTCAGAATTGTTGCATTCATTGATGATGATAATAAAATTAAAGCTGTTTTAGATAAGCTTTCTAAGATAAGCGATCAGTTTAAGGTTAACTTCACAATCAGCATTTCAGTTGATGAATCAGAAGTACCGGCTGAGTATAAATCAAATATTATTGTTTCACTTTAATTAAAATTATTTTTTAGAAAAGCCTCGTAAATCGAGGCTTTTCTAATGTTGTGTAAGAATAACGGTAATTATATCGTTTTAATATAAATGGCAGGAAATAAAAGTAAACACCCTGAAAGAAGAAAACAAAGGGTGCCTGAAAACAAAAAAAGAAAACAGCGTCAATCAAAAAAAGTCAGAAATGATAAAAATCAAAGAAATGACAACGTTGTAGTGTACAAGCCTCCGGTTAATATTAATCTGGGACTTGGTATTTTTGTATTGCTGATTGGTTATCTGGCAATTATTATTATTTCATATTTAAAAAGTAAACCTATCACACCATATGAAGTATCTATGGGTTCTCTTGCTGTTAATAACACATATACCGGTGTGGCTTTAAGAGAAGAAGTACTTGTAAGTGCTGATTATTCAGGATATGTAAATTATTATGCCCGAGAAGGAGAGAAGGTCTCAAAGGGGACTATGATTTATACTATTGACTCTACCGGAAAACTCTCTGATGTTGTAGGGACTGATAATACAAGTGAAAATAAACTGTCTGACAATGATTTGTTTGAAATAAAGAGCGATATTTCCGAATTCGCCAACAGCTTTGATCCTATCAATTTTAATCATACATATAATTTCAAATACGATATCGAAGGAACTGTATTAAAGCTTGAAAATTACAGAGTATTATCCGGTATTGAGAAAATAAATTCTGCAAATTATTCAGATGCAGTAAGCTTTGGCTATGCGCCTACATCAGGTGTATTAGTATATGCAGTTGATGGGTATGAACAGTTAAAGGCTGAAGACTTAACTCCGGAAATGCTTGATTCAACTCAATATGTTCGTTCACAATTTCATTCAGGAGACCTTATAGCTGATAATGATAATGCATATAAGCTTGTAACAAGTGAAAACTGGTCAATTGTTATTGAAATTGATGAAGCAAGAGCTAAAGAACTTGAAGATGAAACATATGTTGAAGTAAGATTCCTTAAAAATAATTATAAATCATGGGCTGCAACAACAATTCTTCATCAAAATGGAGCAACGTATTTAAAGCTTGATTTTAATAATTCTATGATAACATTTGCATCTGACAGATTTATTGAGATAGAGCTATTGTTAAATACACAAAGCGGACTTAAGATTCCAAATTCCGCAATTGTCGAAAGAGCCTTTTATCTTATTCCTGAAAAATATTATACCGAAGGCGGAAGTCAGGGGAATCCCGGATTTATCAGAGAATCATATTTAGAGGATGGTTCTAAATCAACTGAATTTGTCGATGCGGAAGTATATGCGTTTGTAGACGGCTACTACTATGTTGATGAATCGTTATTTAATGTTGGCGATAAGCTACTAATGCCTGATTCCGAAGCAACATATACTGTAAGTAAGCAGGATACACTTGTAGGCGTATTCAATATTAATAAAGGATATGCTGATTTTAAAGAAATCACTATTCTTAATGCCAATGATGAATATTCCATTGTTAAATCCAATTCAGAATATGGACTTAATGTTTATGACCATATTGTTCTAAAAGGTGATACAGTATCTGATAGAGATTTTATATATGAGTAAGGATTACATATGATTAAAGATAACATTATTATAATTAAAAATGAAATTATAGAAGCATTAAAAAAATCCGGTAGAAACGAAAATGAAGCATCGCTTATTGCAGTCTCTAAAACAAAGCCTGTAAATATGATTAAGGAAGCATATGATTGTGGGATGAGAGATTTTGGCGAAAACAAGGTTCAAGAACTCGTTGACAAATATGACAGGCTGCCAAATGATATCAGATGGCATTTAATAGGTCATCTTCAGACTAATAAAGTCAAATATATTATTGATAAAGCATATTTGATTCATAGCGTTGATTCATATAAACTTGCAAAAGAAATAAGTAAAGAAGCATTAAAGAAAAATGTTACCGCAAATATTCTTATTGAGGTAAACGTAGCTTCAGAAGAATCAAAGTATGGCGTAAGTGTTGAAGAATGTGAATCTTTAATCATTTTAATATCAAAACTACCTGGAATTTGCATTAAAGGATTAATGACTGTTGCACCTTTCGTTAAAAATGAAGAAGACAACAGACTGGTCTTTAGGAAATTAAAGCAATTATTTATTGACATTAAAGAGAAAAACATAGATAATGTATTTATGGAAATTATGTCTATGGGTATGTCCGGTGATTATCGGGTCGCAGTAGAAGAAGGGGCTACTTATGTACGTGTAGGCACTAAGATTTTCGGTGAACGTAACTATAATCTTTAGTATTATTTTGGGGAGATAAGTGAAATAAAGGAGAATTAAAATGGGATTTATGGATAAACTTCTCGGATCAATGCATTACGATGATGATTTTGATGACGATGAAGAATATTATGATGATGACGAAGTCGAAGAGGCGCCAAGAAAATCAAGAGCCATGAGATCTGCGGATATGGATGACGATTACGAAGAGCCTAGAAAATCCTCAAGATCAACCTATAATGGCCCTAGAAAAGGAAGCGCCAAGACAATGTCAAATGGGATGCAGGTCGTTGTAATTAAGCCTACATCGGTTGACGAAGCAAGAGAGATAACTCAGACTCTTTTAGAAAATCGTACTGTAGTACTTAATATGGAAGGACTTGATATGGACATTGCTCAGCGAATCATAGATTTTACTTCGGGTTCTACATATGCTATAGATGGCACTTTACAGAAAATATCAAATATGATTTTTATTGTTACACCTAAGAGTGTTGGTGTTTCTGGGGATTTCCAGGAAATATTGGCAGGTCAGTTTGATGTTCCATCGCTAAGAAACAAGTTTTAAATTTATCCCCCTTATTTAGGGGGATTTTTTGTTTTGGAGGATTTTATATGAATACTATTATTACTATTTCAAGAGATTTTGGCTCTAACGGCAGAGAAATCGGTAAAAGAGTTGCTGAAAAGTTATCTATAAAGTGGTATGACAAAGATTTAATGAAGAGAGCCGCTGAAAAAAGTGGTTTATGTACTGAAATTTTTGAAAACCATGATGAAAAACCAACTTCAAGCTTTTTATATAATTTAGTAATGGACACTTATTCTTTTGGATATTCATCTTCAAATTATATTGATATGCCTATCGGACATAAAGTTTTTTTGGCTCAGTTTGATGCAATTAAAGCAATTGCAGATGAGGGCCCATGTGTAATAATCGGTCGTTGTGCAGATTATGCACTTCAAGATAGGGATAACTGTATTAACTTATTTATTCATAGTGATTTTGATGTCAGAGTTAAACACATTATGGAAAGATACAATCTTAGTGAAGACAAAGCTAAAGATATGATTAACAAAAAAGATAAACAGCGTGCAAATTACTATAACTTTTATTCAAATAAAAAGTGGGGCAAAGCTGAATCTTATGATTTAAGTATTGACAGTTCAATACTTGGAATAGACGGAACAGTTGATTTGATTTGTTATTTAGTAAATGAATTTGAGAAGAAGAACAGCTAAAGGTAGGTTTTATGAAGCATTTTGATAAAAAAATAAAACAGGCAGGTATAATCAGTTTATTAGTCATATGTGGAGGAATACTGTTTTATTATTGCTTATTTAACAGTGAGAGCTTCTTTTCAATAGGAACTAAAGTTTTCACTATATTAATGCCTTTTATTTACGGCTTTTTTATCGCATATATTCTAAATCCGGTAATGATTTTTATAGAAGAAAAGATAATACTGCCTCTTAGAAAAAAATTAAGCAAAAAAAGTATTAAGAATAAATCTGTAATCAGATTAATTTCTGTAATTCTTACAGTTGCATTCTTTTTATCAATAGTGTATGCACTTATAATAATGGTATTTCCTCAGGTATTTGAAAGTATCCAGAGTATTGCTCTAAAATGCCCTGATTATTTTAACAGGTTTAATAGCTGGCTCAATAAATTTATTGAAAATAATAAAGATTTAGCAAAAATTATTGCACCATATATGGCTGATGTAGAAACATGGTTCATTGATAATGTATTACCTAATCTTCAGGAATGGGTTACAAATGCATCAACAAATATAATAGGTGGTGTTTATACTACAATTTCACAGTTGATTAAATTTGTGCTTGGAATAATTATTGCAATATTCTTGCTTTTAAATAAGGAATTGTATTGTGCACAGAGTAAAAAGATAATATATGCCGTATTAAGAGAAGAAAGAGCAAATAATCTTATAAATAATGTCAGATTTGCCAATAAAACATTCGGTGGATTCTTAAACGGTAAAATTGTCGATTCACTAATAATTGGAATTCTTACATTTATTGTACTTTCAATATTTAAAATACCTTATACAATGCTTATTTCGGTTGTTGTAGGCGTTACAAATATTATTCCATATTTTGGACCAATGTTAGGTGCAATTCCTTCAGTTATTATTCTTTTAATGGTAAATCCAAGAAAAGCACTGTGGTTTTTAATTATTGTAGTAATAATTCAGCAGCTTGACGGAAACTTTATCGGGCCAAAAATACTTGGTGAATCAACCGGCTTATCAAGCTTTTGGGTTATATTTGCAATTACTGTTTTTGGCGGATTCTTCGGCGTATTCGGTATGTTTATAGGTGTCCCGTTATTTGCAGTAATATACGCCGCAATTCGTACATTTGTAAATGAACGGCTTAGAAAAAAACTGCTTCCTGACTCAACAAAATTTTATATTGATTCAGATTATCATTCAGATGATTATATTACTAATTCCGGAAAAGAGATTAAATTTGTTAAAAAGACATTTGAAAACATTTATGTTGAAGGAAAAGGCAAACGCGTAATAGTTACAATTGATAAAGATGAAAATCAAATGGATTCTGATTCGGATTCAAGTTCTGATTCTTAATGAAATATATAAATAATCAGAAAGTTAAGGTGTAATTTCAAAATGGAAGAAATAAATGTATTAACAAAAACAGATAATAATAAGTCATATAATATTATTTTAGATAATTCATATGTTAATTTAGCAAATAAATTAAAGGAATTATATCCTGAAAAAGTAAAAGTCTGTATTATAACTGACAGTAATGTTGCTCCGCTGTATTTAGAACAGCTAAAATCCGCAGTTTCAGATGTATTTTCTAAGGTTCATGACTTTACATTTGAAGCAGGAGAGGAGTCTAAAAATCTTGATGTAATAAATGAAGCATATGAAGGATTAATTGATCATCATTTTAATAGAAAAGATGTCTTAATTGCACTCGGCGGTGGCGTTACAGGTGATATGACCGGATATATAGCTGCCACTTATATGCGTGGAATTGATTTTATTCAGGTTCCAACGACACTTTTATCGATGGTTGATTCAAGTATAGGTGGTAAAACAGGCGTAGATTATAAACAATACAAAAATATGATTGGTGCGTTTAAGATGCCTCGATTGGTTTACATAAATACATCTGTACTTAAAACATTAAGTGATTTGCAATTTGCATCAGGTATGGCTGAGGTTCTTAAAGCAGGTTTACTTAAAGATGCTAATTTTTATGAATGGACAATCAATAATTTTCTTGAAATTAATGATAAAAACGAAGAAATCCTTACCAATATGATTAGGAAAAGTATCGAAATTAAGAAATTTATTGTTGAAAAGGATCCGTTTGAACAAGGTGACCGTGCATTACTTAATTTAGGACATACAGTTGGTCATGCAATTGAAAAATATATGAATTTTACAAAAGCTCATGGTGAATGTGTTGCGTTGGGTACAATTGTTGCAGCTTTCATTTCTTATAAACGTGAAATGATTTCTATGGAAGACTTCTATGAAATCAGAGATATGTTTGTTCCTTTTAATTTACCTATATCAGTTGATGAAATTGATGCGGATGAAATAATCAGACTTACTAAGTCGGATAAAAAAGCAGAAAATGGATTTATCAAATTTATACTGCTTAAAAAGATTGGTAAAGCTGTAATTGTAAAAGATGTAAAAGATGAAGAAATCAAGAATGCAATTAATGAATTAATTGTTGAATGGGATTAATTTTTTTATAAGGCCTTAAGCAAATATAATTGACTTAGGGCTTTATTTTTTGGTATAATCTATTCGTTAAAGTTGTCTTTCGCGAATAGTTACATAGAGGTGATTATATGGCAGAATTTAATAAAAATACATATCATGACCAGGTAAATAATATTAATACGCTTAAGCTAAGGCAAATGCAGAATACTCTTCCTAAATTCTTAAGAGATTTTTTTCTTGGAATTAAGGATACAACTTCTACAAGAACAAGACTTGCATATGCTTACGATTTAAGAATATTTTTCGAATTTATAAAAGCAAATAATCCTCAATATAAAAATAAAAAGATCAATGAATTCAATATAGAAATATTAGAAGAAATAACTGCTCAGGATATTGTTGAATATATGGACTATCTCTCCTATTATGAAAACGAAGAAGGAGATATACAGACTAATGATGAACGAGGAAAACAAAGAAAACTCGCATCTCTTCGTTCAATGTATAACTATTTCTATAAAATGGAATTAATTTCAAAAAATCCTGCTGCACTTGTTGATTTTCCAAAGCTTCATAAGAAGGAAATAATAAGACTGGATCCTGACGAAGTTAAAGATTTACTAAATAATATTGAAAATGGCGAGGGATTAACAAAAAAACAACTCGAATACCAGAATAAAACAAAGGTTCGTGACCTTGCAATCATTACTCTTCTGCTTGGTACCGGAATACGAGTTTCTGAATGTGTTGGTCTTGATAAAAATAATATTGATTTTAAGAATAATGGTATATTAATTAAGCGTAAAGGCGGATATGAAGATATTGTATATTTCGGTGAAGAAGTACATAAAGCACTTACAGATTATATGAATGAACGAGAACATATAATGCCTGAATCAGGACATGAAAATGCTCTATTCCTTTCATTACAAAATAAACGGATAAGTGTAAGAAGCGTTGAACTATTAGTAAAAAAATATGCCAAAACAGTAACCAGCTTAAAAAAAATAACACCTCATAAATTAAGAAGTACTTATGGTACTACTCTATACCAGGAAACAGGCGATATTTACCTCGTAGCAGACGTTTTAGGACATAAGGACGTAAATACTACTAAAAAGCATTATGCGGCCCAAAATGAGGAAAGAAAGCGCTATGCAGCAACCGTTGTTAAATTACGTGACAATAAATAAAGGGGTGCGCCCGGTTCTGAAGGAATGCCGTAATGGCAAAACCGGGCGCTGAATAAAATAAATGAGTATAAAAACAAATAGTGAAATACTATTTATTAACCGATATTTCAATTACAGGATTAGCTGACATATTATTACTATCATTCTTATTAATATAGTATGGAATGACAATCTTATTACCGACAACAAGCTTTGTATCACTGTTCATCCCATTAATTGATAAAACTTCATTAATATACTTATTAACTGAGGAATATTCATTACTCATATATTCATCAGCAATAGATTCAAGAGTATCTCCTGAAAAAACTGTAATTGACTTATACATCTTAACCGCATTGCTGTTGGCAGAAAAATTAGCGGCTTCTGTTTTATGATTAAATAGTAATAATGAAAACAAAAAAACAGTTATACATATTATTGAAATTAATAAGCGTTCCTTGTAAACGACTACTGTTCTATTATAATACTGCTGTCTTCTGTTATATTCCCTGTAATAGTTATTCTTCATATTAAATACTCCCAAAAGTAAGTGTTCCCCTAAACACCAAACGAACATTTGTTTGATAATGTCATTATACGAACAATAGTTCGACTTGTCAACACTTTTTCGAACAAATTTTCGGAATATATGTTTGCCTTTTTCGAACATATGTATTATAATAGTTCTAAATAATAGTAATTATTGTAATTACATTTTATGGAGGGAATATTTATGTCAACAGGTAAAATCTCAGCTAAGCAGCAGGAAATACTTGAATATATTAAAGA
The DNA here is from genome assembly GCA_004552595.1 of Lachnospiraceae bacterium. Lineage (GTDB taxonomy): Bacteria > Bacillota > Clostridia > Lachnospirales > Lachnospiraceae > UBA2868. The sequence goes on from SFNX01000005.1 coordinate 81,712, forward strand.
ATCTATACTTAATAAGGGTTATCCGCCTGCTGTTCGTGAAATTTGCGAAGCTGTTCATTTAAGTTCTACTTCAAGTGTTCATTCACATCTTGAAACTCTTGAGAAAAACGGCTATATAAGAAGAGATCCTACTAAACCACGTACAATAGAAATATGTGATGACAGTTTTCAGATGATGCGTAGAGAGATGACGAGTATTCCTGTTATTGGACGTGTTGCTGCAGGACAGCCAATACTTGCTACCGAGAATATTGAAGGCTACTTTCCTCTTCCTGTTGAATATGTACCTAATGCTGATACATTTATTCTTAAAGTTAAGGGTGAGAGTATGATTAATGCGGGTATATTTGACGGAGATATTATTTTTGTCGAGAAGACTAATAATGTAAGAAATGGTGATACTGTTGTTGCGTTAATTGACGACTCTGCTACAGTTAAGACATTTTATAAGGAGGCCGGACATATTCGCTTACAGCCTGAGAATGACTCTATGGAACCAATAATTGTAGAGAATTGTGAGATTATTGGAAAAGTTTTCGGTGTATTCAGGCTGATGTAATTCATTATATTAACAATCAAATAAATAAATGAGGATTTTCTATATGTATAGAAAATCCTCCTTTTTAATCCTAAAATACTAAAATATTACTTCTTTTCCATCGCTCCATATTCTTTCAAGATCATAAAATAATCGATTTTCCTTGTCAAAAATATGAACTATTACATCTGAGTAATCCATAAGAATCCAATTTGCAGTATCATAGCCTTCCACCTGTTTTAAATCATGTCCGGTTTTGTGTAATTTCTCAATCACATTATCACAAATGGCCTGTAACTGATTTCTGTTATTACCACTTGCAATAATAAAATAATCTGCCATAACAGATACATTACTTATATCAAGTGTTTTTATATCTTCAGCTTTCTTTTCATCAAGTGCTTTTATTATTTCCTTTGCAATATTTAATGCGTCTTCTTTTGTGCTAATTTTACCCATATATGCTCTCTTTCACTTTATTTACAATAATAATTATATGTATCAATCGTTGCCTTATCAATCATCATTCCTGAGCTTTTTAAATAATTTAATGTGTCTGTTAATATTAGCTTTAGACATTCATCTATGTCTTCAAAAGCAATCTTTCTAATCACATCAAGTCTTGGCATTTTATAGCGTAATGGCTCAATATAATCTGAAACATATACAATTTTCTCAAGAAGATTCATATTTGGTTTACCGGTAGTATGACACTTAATAGCTGACAATATATCTTCATCATTTATATCATATTTTTTATTGGCATAGTAGCTGCCAAGTTTTGCATGTAACAAATCAGGTTTATTTAGCTCATAGTCAGTTATTGATAGACCTGCTTTTTGTGCTTTATCAAGCATTTCCTTACCGTCCATATATTTGGCGCAATCGTGAAGTAATCCAGCTACAATCGCCTTATTAACATCATATTCATACTTCATTGCAAGACAAGCACAGGTATGTGATACTGAAACAGTATGTGCATATCTTGTATCACTTAACTTTCGTTGTAATCTGTTCTGAATTCTGATTATTTCTTTAATATCATTGTCCATATTTAAACCTTCTTTTTAAATATACTTTTGATATTTTCTTCAATAAGTACTAAATCTTTTTCCTTATAATAAAATAGTAATAATATAACAAGTACGGCTGTGCCTATTGAAACATACATGTCCGCAACATTAAATATCGGGAAATCAATAAGACAAAAATATATAAAATCAACAACATAATTAAGCCTTATTCTGTCTATCATATTACCGATTCCGCCTGCAATAATAAGTGTAAGTACAACATTAATTATTGTAAATTTCTTATCATTTGGCATATTATATATCAAAAACAAAAGAAGCATTGAAATAATTAAAGCTATTATTAAAAATAACATCTGGTGGCCTTTAAGCATGCCAAAAGCAGCACCTGTATTTCCATTTGGAAGATAATAAAACTCTAATGTATTTTTAATGAGTACAATCGGTTCACTATCCTTTAACCTTATAACTGCCCACATTTTAGTAAGTTGATCTATTATTACAAGTACTGTTATCGATAATATTGCAAATAATGTTTTTTTGATTTTGTAATTATTCATACTGATTCCTGCCTGATTAATGTTATTTATAAAAATTAAATAATACTAAATATTTACCCCTTATACAAAGCGTTATCAATGATGTACTTATATACATTAGGCGGAAGTTCATTACAATCATTTGTAAAATTTCCTTTTTTTATAGAATTTCTGATATTTGTTGATGAAATATCAATCTTTTCAATATCGATAATTTCTGCTTTTGAATTATATTTAACATTAAGATAATTACACATTTTGATGACTTCTGATTTGTTATGGTCATCTCGTTGCATTACACTAAGAATACAGTTTGATAACAGTGTTTCTATGTTTTTCCAGCTCTCAATATTAAACAATGTATCAGCTCCTATAATTAAATACAGTAAAGCATCTAAATATTCTTCTTTTAAGTCAAGAATTGTACTGTATGTATATGAATTGCCTTCTTTTTTAACTTCTATATCAGAATATTCAAGATATGGGTAGTCTTTAATTGCAAGCTTAACCATATCAGCCCGAATATACTTTGACAAAACATTTTCTCCCGATTTCTGATAAGAAAAACCGGAAGGTATTACAAGTACCTTGTCTAGATTTAAAAGCTTATATGCGCTTTTTGCAAGGTAAATATGGCCATTATGTATTGGATTAAAGGTTCCGCCAAATACACCGATCTTTTTCATACAAATTTACCTTGGAAGTATGATTTGCTGATTATCTCTGTCTTTTTTATAAAGAATTATCTTTTTGCCAATTACTTTTACAACAGTAGAACCTGTGTTTTCAGCAATTGCTTCTGCTATTGCCCTAGGGTCATCCGTACAATTCTTTAATACACCAATTTTTATCAATTCATGTGTATTAAATGTTTCTTCTACAGCATTTATTATTTCGTCTGTAAGACTTGCTTTCCCGATATTCATTATAACATCAAGATTTGATGCAAGACTCATTAAATATGCTCTCTGTTTACTGGTTAAAGTCATAGTACTCCTTATTCAAAACTATGTCCGTAAATTCTTACCGTATCGCCATCTTTTATTCCTAAATCTTCAAGCATTTCAAGAATTCCGTTCTCTTTCATGAAATTCTGGAAGAAAACAAAACCTTTCTCTGATTCAAGATTTGTATATCCAAGCATACGCTCAATTCTAGGGCCTTCGATAACGTATTCGTCCTCTTTTTCATCATAATCAACGCTAAACGGTTCATTAGCGCCATTATCTCTTGAAACTACATATTCCTGTTCAAATACAACAGGTTCACTGCTTAATGTCTTAAGAAGATTTGACATGTAATAAAGAAGTTCTTTTATTCCTTCGCCTGTTAATGCAGATATTTTAAATACTTTTATTCCCTTTGGCTCAAATTCATTTTTAATCTTCTCAATCGGATCAATATAATCGGGTGAACCATCAGGATAAATCAGGTCACATTTGTTAGCTGCTATAACCATTGGTCTATTAGCTAAGTCTTCATTATACGCGCGTAATTCTTTATTTATTGCATAAATATCGGCAACAGGATCTCTGCCTTCTGAGCCGGAAGCATCAACGACGTGTATTGTAGCCTTAGTACGTTCAATATGACGTAAAAAGTCATGTCCGAGACCTACTCCTTCACTTGCACCGTCAATAAGTCCGGGAATATCAGCAATTACAAATCCATCAGCATCATCAAGGTCTACAACACCAAGATGCGGATTTATTGTCGTAAAATGATAATTGGCAACCTGAGGTCTTGCATTTGATACTTTAGTAAGAAGACTTGATTTACCTACATTAGGATAACCGACAAGTCCGACATCTGCAATAACCTTAAGCTCTAACTGTACGTAAAGTTCTAAAGAAGGCTGTCCGGGCTGTGCATATTTTGGTGCCTGCATCTTAGGTGTTGCATAATGCTGGTTACCGTTACCGCCTTTGCCGCCTTTCAAAACGGTTACTCTTCTATTGTCGCCTGACATATCTACGATTACTTTTCCTGTTTCAAATTCTTTTAAAACAGTACCTTCTGGAACTTTTACAATAATATCATCACCGTTTTTGCCACGCTTATTCTTTTTTCCGCCAACGGCACCATCCTCAGCACAATATTTACGAATGTGTCTAAAATCGGTAAGAGTATTTAAGCCCTCATCAACTTCAAAAATGACATCACCGCCGTTACCGCCGTCTCCACCGTCAGGACCGCCATTCGGAACATATTTTTCTCGTCTGAAAGAAACATGTCCGTCACCACCTTTTCCTGATCTTATATATATTTTGGCTCTATCCGCAAACATAACAAACCTCAAATATAAATAAAAAAGCTCCCGACAAATAAATCAGGAGCTTAAATTATTACTGTTCTACAGGATATACAGAAGCCTGCTTCTTATCCCTACCCTTACGCTCAAATCTAACTACACCGTCAACTAAAGCGAATAATGTATCATCTCCACCGATACCTACATTTACACCAGGATGAATCTTTGTTCCACGCTGTCTGTAAAGAATATTACCGGCCTTAACGAACTGTCCATCTGCTCTTTTTGCTCCAAGTCTCTTAGCTTCAGAGTCACGACCATTCTTTGTTGATCCTACACCCTTCTTATGAGCAAAAAACTGAAGGTCCATTCTTAACATCTTAATTACCTCCTAAGTTTTTCTTAACCAATTGTAAATACTTTTTACCGTACTCTTTTTGAATTCCTTCTAATCCGATGATTAAAGCATCCATAAGCAACAAAGCTTTGTCATCTATTTCTGATTTAAATACATAAGTGATTTTGTCTTCACTTGCAACTGCATTAAAATCACAATCCGACAATTTTTCAATTGCATTGGCTGTATTAATTACCAGTGCTGATACTGATGCGCAAACAATATCCTTGCCCTTATCACTAAAACCAGCATGTCCGGCACATGAAAATGCAACGTATTTATTGTCTTTTATAGATACTTCTGCGTTAATCATATTACAAACTAAGCATTAATAGCATCAATCTTGACTTTAGTGTATGCTTGTCTGTGTCCGTTCTTCTTATGATATCCGCTCTTTCTCTTATACTTGTAAACAATGATCTTCTTACCACGACCATTCTCTACAACAGTAGCCTTAACTGATGCTGACTTAACATCATCGCCTACTAAGAGCTTATCACCTGAAACGGCCAAAACTTCATCAAAAGTAACAGTAGCTCCTTCCTCAAGACCAAGCTTCTCAACTGAGATAACATCGCCTTCAGAAACCTTATACTGCTTTCCGCCAGTTGCAATAATTGCGTACATAGCCTACCTCCTATAATAATTACTCGCTAGCTTCGGTGTGTGCAAAAAGCACAGCTTTAACCCCACTAAGCGGCATACTCGTATATAATACCCTTAATGCAAAATAATGTCAAGGTTTAAATAAGTATATTAAGTAAATTGTTGAAATACTCAGGCAACGGTGCAACCACTTCAATATACTCCTTAGTTGATGGTTGAATAAATCCAAGAGTCATCGCATGTAAAGTCTGTCCTAAAAGCTTAAACGGTGACTTAATTGTTGAATACACATCATCTCCGAGTACCGGATGACCGATTGATGCCATATGAACACGAATCTGATGTGTTCTACCGGTTTCTAACTTACATTCAATGTATGTATAATCCTTAAAACGCTTTAATACCTTATAGTGAGTTATTGCATTTTTAGAATTTGCGACATTACATGCCATCTTTTTTCTGTCTTTTTCATTTCTTCCTATAGGTTTATTAACTGTTCCTTCGTCTTCGTTAATAACACCATGTACAATGGCTCTGTAAAGTCTGTTTATTGAATGCTCCTTAAGCTGGGCTGCTATATCAATATGAGCTTTGTCGTTTTTACATATTATCAGAGATCCGGTTGTATTCATATCAATTCTATGAACAATTCCGGGTCTTAATACTCCGTTGATTCCGGATAAATCTTTTACATGAAACATAACGGCATTAACAAGAGTATTAGAATAATGCCCCGGTGCAGGATGAACTACCATCCCCTTAGGCTTATTAACAACTAATACATCGCTATCTTCATATAAAATATCTAACGGTATATCTTCAGGTACAATATCAGGTATAATTGATTCCTTAGTATCAAAGAATACAAAATTACCTTCTTTAAGAATATATGATCCTTTGACTGACTTAGACAGTTCACAATTTTCTTTATTTGGAGAAACATTAACAAGATTATCCTTTATAAGCTTTTGAATATAAGAACGCGAAAAATCCTCATATAGCTCTGATATGCACTTGTCTATTCTCTCACCTGCATACTCGTCTGTAACAGTAAATTCAAAATGTTTCATAATAGAAATTATAACATAAAAAAGCCTCCCTAAATATTAGGGAGGCCATAAAATTAATTATTATGCTGCTTTCTTATCATTAGAAAGTTCTTTAATACCTTCAATAACAAGTACTACTGCAAGAATAACCAAGAGTGCACCGATAATAGCCTGTGCATATGGACCCCAGTCAGCACCACCTGCTGCGATGATACCAATCTGGTTCTTAATTGTAAGGCAAAGTGAGCAAATTGTAACGATTACCATGAATACCATAGGAATCTTGAACATGCTGTTGTTCTTGCCAATATTTCCAAGCCATACACAAACAGCAAGAAGACCGATACCTGCAAGGAGCTGGTTAGCAGCACCGAAAAGTCCCCAAATCTTAGAATATCCTGTAAGTCCAAGAAGAACTCCAAGTACTACAGTGATAGCTGTAGCAACATATGGGTTAACAAGTACCTTCTTCCAGCCTTCCTTAACATCAGCCGGTGTCTCGCCTGGCTCAAGGAAGAATTCCTGGAACATGAAACGGGCAAGTCTTGTAGCTGTATCAAGTGATGTTAAGCAGAAAGCTGAATATGTAAGTGTAAGTAATGTTCTTAATACTGTAACAACGCCTGGTCCGAATACTGCATACATGTTAGCAATACCACCACCGAAGATAGCTGTAGCACCTGTAAGAGCTGTGTCTGGGTTAGCTGCGTTGTACTTGTAAGCATAGTTGATAGCACAAACTGTAATTACAGCAAGTACGCACTCAAGTAACATTCCGCCGTAAGCGATTGGCTTAGCGTCTGTTTCCTTATCAAGCTGCTTAGATGTTGTACCTGATGATACAAGTGAATGGAAACCTGAAATAGCACCACAAGCAACTGTTGTAAAAAGAACAGGGAACATATACTGGATACCATTTCCGTTATCTACTGCAAATCCTGCAAATGCCTGAAGTCCATCAGCTCCACCCATTGGTGCATGTGAAACAAATACACCCACTAATGCAACAGCAAGCATTGCATAAAGAAGGAATGAGCTTAAGTAATCACGTGGCTGAAGAAGAATCCATACAGGAGTTACTGAAGCGATTGCGATGTAAAGGCCAACGATAACCATCCATGCCTTGTATGAAAGATAAATCGGATGGAAGTTCATACCAATCACCATACAAATAATAATAGCTACTACGCCAAGTATTGTAGAAACTCCCATTGGAGCATTACGACGATATACAAGGAAACCGAAAGCAATAGCTACTACGATGAAAAGTAATGACACCATTGCAACCGAAGCATTTGTTGCTACTACTGCTTCTCCTAAAGCTTCACCCTTAGCATTTGTTGTACCAAATGTACCAGCAACGATTGAAGCAAAGGCAGCTACTACAAGAATAAGTGTAAGATAAGCAAATGTGATGAAAAGCTTCTTAGCTCTTTTACTCATGTTAACTGAGATGATTTCACCGATTGACTGTCCTTTATGACGAACTGAAGCTACAAGTGCACCAAAGTCATGAACACCACCGAAGAAAATACCACCGATTAATACCCAAAGGACAACTGGAACCCATCCAAACATTGCTGCACCAATTGGTCCTGTAATAGGGCCTGCACCAGCGATTGATGAGAAGTGATGTCCCATAAGAACAGGAGCTTTAGCCGGAACATAGTCTACTCCGTCCTCTAATGTGTGTGCAGGAGTTTCTTCTTTTGATTCACCTACACCCCACTGTTTGCAAAGCCATCCGCCATAGAATACATAACCACAAGCAAGAATAGCAATACAAACTAATAAAAGTAATACTGAATTCATTTGTCTCACTCTCCTTTAATAGAATAAGTTATTTAAATAATCTTATCCCCCGCCTTTTTTTAGGGTGAAGGACACTTTTCAAAAATTTCCCACTAAGTCTTCCGTCGCCGTTAGTAGTAACTGATTCTGTTCCTAAATCAATAAGTACTGTATGCATCTCCATCCAACCATGAAGGGAAAATTGAAAACTTTTTCTTCTGCGATACTTCTTAAGGGCGCTTAAGGCATCATTATCATATGTATCGCATAAAAACTCAGCAACAATATATGAACTTCTGTGATCGGGACCCGGATTTATCTTTTCAAAACCAAGTTCGTAAGCCATATCTACTGCATTGTTAAATAAATCAAGCGTCAAGTTAGGATAATAAAATACATATACATATTCATTTGAATCCATTTTGTAAAGAGTAGCTCTTTTTGAAAGAAAATAATTTTCGGTATGAATATGGAAATCAGCTTCCATTATTAGTCCTGCTTCATTTTCTTCATGCTTTATTATGTTATAAGAGCCGGAATACACACGCTCAATTTTACTGATTACTTCTTGTTTTGTTAAACTCATAACAATACCTAAAATTAGTTATTGATAAGCTTATCATTTTCATTATTCCAGCTATAAAGCTTTCTTACTTCCTCTCCTACCTTCTCAGCCGGATGCTCTGCAGCCAGTTTTCTCATAGCCTTAAAGTGAACCTGGCGTCCTGCAGGAGACATATCAAGAAGGAATTCCTTAGCAAATGTTCCATCCTGGATATCAGAAAGGATTTTCTTCATAGCCTTCTTAGTATCTTCAGTAATAATCTTAGGTCCGGTAATATAATCACCATATTCTGCAGTGTTTGAAATAGAATATCTCATTCCGGCAAATCCTGACTGGTAAATAAGATCTACAATAAGCTTCATTTCATGAATACACTCAAAGTAAGCATTTCTCTCATCATATCCTGCTTCAACAAGTGTCTCAAAGCCTGCCTGCATAAGTGCACACACACCACCGCAAAGTACAGCCTGCTCACCGAAGAGGTCTGTTTCTGTTTCTGTTCTGAATGTTGTCTCAAGAACACCTGCTCTTGCACCACCGATTGCAAGTGAATATGCAAGCGCTCTCTCAAGAGCCTTTCCTGTAGCATCCTGTTCTACGGCAACAAGACATGGAACACCTTTTCCTGCTTGATATTCCGAACGTACTGTATGCCCCGGTCCCTTAGGAGCAACCATTGTAACGTCAACGTTCTTTGGTGGGTTAATACATCCGAAATGGATATTGAAACCATGTGCAAACATTAACATATTGCCTTCTTCAAGGTTAGGCTCAATGTCTTTCTTGTACATATCAGCCTGAAGCTCATCATTGATAAGAATCATAATTATATCAGCCTTCTTAGCTGCTTCAGCTGCTGTGTAAACTTCAAATCCCTGCTTCACAGCCTTGTCCCATGACTTAGAACCTTCATAAAGTCCGATAATTACATGGCAGCCTGACTCTTTAGCATTAAGGGCATGTGCATGTCCCTGGCTTCCGTAACCTATAACAGCAATTGTCTTACCTTCAAGAGCTGCCAAGTTACAATCTTCCTGATAAAATATTCTCTGCATTTTTTTCCTCCTCTATGTTCTCATTCAACATAATAATTATATTTAGTAAAATAACTATTCAATATTATTTTTGTCAGGCCAGAATATATTATCTGTACCTCTACGAAGACCGGCTATTCCAGTTCTTGCAATTTCAAGAATTTTATATGAACTCATAAGTTCAAGGAATGAATCAATTTTTGCGCTTGTAGCAGTCATTTCAATAATCATTCCATTCTTGGAAATATCAACTACATTTGCCTTAAATGCATCTGTATCTGTTATTGAAATTATATTAGGTCTTTCTTCCGGCTTGCATTCAATTTTAATCAGTGCAAGCTCTCTATATACACTTGAATCAGGCACAAGTTCTGTGATGTTTCTTACATCAACAAGCTTTTCAACCTGCTTTTCTATCTGCTCAAGTATATCATCGTCACCTGTAGTAACTATTGTAATTCTTGTAAATCTTGGATCTGCAGTGACACCTGCAGTTATAGACTCAATATTATAGCCTCTTCTTGAAAAAAGCCCTGAAATACGTGAAAGAACTCCGGATGTGTTATCAACAATTAAAGAAAAAACTTTTTCCATTATAAATATCCCCATTGATATATTTGTTGAATATATTCTCAACTAATTAAGTTTAACAATTTTAACTATTAATGTCAATTAAACAGAATGATATATAAATCACTCAATTGAACATTTCTGCAAAGCAAGAGTACCGGTTCTGGCTACCTCTACAACTACCTGAATTGAAGAAAACATCTGCAATAAGAGGTTGGCCTGTTCAGGCGTATCACAAATCTGAATTGTCATGTGATTTTTGGATTTATCTACAATTTTAGCTTCCATCAGTTCACAAATTTCCATTATCTCACGCCTGTTGGACTTAGTATATTTAACTTTAACAAGCATAAGTTCTCTTGATGTCGATTCGGATTCTGAAAATGTTTTTATCTTAATTACATCAATCTTCTTATTCAGCTGCTTTTCAATCTGATTAAGTGTTCTTTCATCCCCGGTCGATACAATAGTAATACATGATACATTTGGGTCGTCGGTCTCACCAACCGCCAAGGAATCAATATTAAAGCATCTTCTTGAAAATAGACCTGAAACCTTTGATAAAACACCCGATCTGTTTTCAACTAATACAGAATACAATCTCTTCATTTTTATGTAAACCTTATCTATTATTTTACAGTATCCATTGGATCAATCATAACTTCTATAAGCATTGGCCCGTTAAAAGCTAGTATTGAATCAATTTCTTTTTCAATATTATCCATATTGCATAAACATTTAAACTCCATATTATATGCCTTTGCAATATATGAAAAATCAGGACTTCCCGACAAATCTACTACCGAATAATTACCTTTATACACCTTATGCTGGTGCTCTCTTACAAGTCCTAAATATCCATTATGGAAAATAAATATTTTAGTCGGAATGCCATATTGCTGCATAGTAGCCAGTTCCATGAATGACATTTGGAATGAACCATCGCCACAGACTGCAATTACTTCCGTATCTTTTTTAGCTCTCTTAGCACCCATTGCGGCAGGAATAGAATAACCCATTGTACCCATTCCGCCACTTGTTAAAAATCGTCCATCCTTTGCAGTATAATATCCGCAAGACCACATCTGATTCTGTCCCACATCCGCAACGTAAATTGCATCTTCATCCATTTTCTCAGATAATAATCTGATAAATTCAGCAGGATCAACAAAATCATCGGATGGGGCTTTCCTTTTAGGTGCCTGTTCTTTGTATGAATTAAGCGTATTCACCCATTCGGAAAAGTTATTATCAAAGCTCTCTTTTTCAAAATCCTTGAAAATATGCTTTATATCTCCAACAAGCGGAATGTGCGGTCCAACCTGTTTACCTATTTCAGCAGGATCAACGTCTATATGCACAAGTACCTTATTGTTAGTAATTAAATCAGGCTGTGATACAGCTCTGTCTGCAACTCTTGCACCAATCATGATCAGAAGATCGGATTCATTCATCGCCCTGTTAGCATAATACTTTCCATTGTTGCCTACCATTCCAAAATATAACGGATCGTCAGAGCGCATTGCAGATATTCCCATAAGTGTTGAAACAACGGGAATATTATATTTGTGGGCAAAATCACGAAGTTCACTTCTTGCATCGGATAACATTACTCCACCGCCGGCGCAAATTATCGGTCTTTTGCATTTAGAAAGCTCTGCAATTACTTTTTTAATCTGAACAGAATGTCCTTTTACAGTAGGCTTATAGGTTCGTAAATTTATTTCCTTTGGGTATTCAAATTTTGAAATCGGTGCATTTTGAATGTCCGATGGGATATCAATTAATACAGGTCCCTTTCTTCCTGTTGAAGCAATGTGAAAAGCCTCTTTGAATATTCTAGGTATATCTTTAACATCTTTTACAAGGTAGCTATATTTTACAAATGATTCAACAGCACCTGTAATGTCTGCCTCCTGGAAGGTGTCATATCCTAAAAGTTTTGATTCAACTTGTCCTGTAATACATATTAACGGAATAGAATCTGCATATGCTGTCGCAATACCTGTAATAAGGTTTGTGGCACCGGGACCCGAGGTTGCAACGCAAACTCCGACTTTATTGCTGACTCTTGCATAACCGCTTGCTGCATGTGCAGCATTCTGCTCTGTTCTTACAAGTATTGATTCAATGTCAGTATTTAAAATACTGTTAAAGAATGGACATATAGCAACACCCGGATAACCAAATAATACTTCAACACCTTCATTTTCAAGGCATTTCACTATTGCATCTGCACCTATCATTAATAAAATCTCCTGATTAAAAAGTTATTTTTTCTTATTTGTTGATTTTGCTGGGCTAAACATTTTGGCCAATGGAGAAATAACATCGTTTAACGACTTGATTGAACTATTCAAAGATTCAAAATCAAGTGCATTTATCTTTTCCATTGTTGTATCAATTGTTGTTTGTGAGCTCTCTACAAGTCCTGTTACATCGCCCATAACAGAATTTACTTCATTCATAATATCATTGACATTGTTCATAACGCCTGCAAAGTCAGTCTGTGAAAGTTCGTCTGTAGTCTTTGACAAATTCTTAATAACAAAATCAACGTCTTCAATCATGTCTGCGACCTGGACAACCATATCTTCTGCTTCCGTTACAATTGTCTCTGATTCAACAATGATTTTATTTGTGTTATCAAGTACAACATTTACGTTCTTAAGTGAAGACATTATCTGAGGAATTAATATAAATACACATGCAAGTGCAATGCCAATTGCAACTACAGATGTAATAATTGAATAAATCATATGGCGCTTAGCATACGCTGATTCCTCTTCCTGATCTTTCTTAAGCTCAAGCAAAAGCTCGGCAAGAATCTTAGTGTCAGGATCCTGCATCTTATCTATTTTTTCCTGAATTGCATCAAGTGTAGCCTTCTTGTCTGCTTTTGTAGGCAAAGGTGGTATTGTAGCACTAACCGGTTTTTCTGTAGATACAGGTTTAGTTTCAGTAACAGCTTCTGTTTTAACAATTGTATTATCTATTGCTGCCTTAGCAGCAGTCTCAGTCTTCTTAGCTGTAGCCTTTGTAGCTGATGTTTTAGCGGCTGTTGTTTTAGTAGTATCTGCTTTAGGAGCCGCCTCTGCTTTCTTAGCTGTAGTCTTTGTAGTTGATGTTTTAGCGGCTGTTGCTTTAGCAGTATCTGCTTTAGGAACTGCTTCTGTTTTCTTAGCTGCAGTCTTTGTGGCTGTTGATTTCGCAGCCGTTGTCTTTGCAGTTGTAGCTTTTTTTGTATCCTTTTCTACAGTAGCTTTAGTAGTTGTTGTCTTTTTAGTAGTAGTTTTCTTTGCCTCTGCCATTAGATATACCTCCTATAAATACGAATTGGCATTAATAAAAATGGCCCCTTCTTATTCATATCCCCAATATCATTCATAATATAACGTAAGTGTCAAAACCAACTGATATTATTGGCACTTACCTCATATAACGAAATAATAATACAAGAGCTCCGCGAAACTAAAAGCGGAGCTCTAAGTATTATTAAAAATAATTTATTAGAACTTACCAGCCTTAGCAGCTTCTTCAATTGAAACTGCAACTGCTACTGTCATACCTACCATAGGGTTGTTACCAGCTCCAATAAGACCCATCATTTCAACGTGAGCCGGAACTGATGATGAACCTGCAAACTGAGCATCTGAATGCATACGTCCCATTGTATCTGTCATACCATATGAAGCAGGACCTGCAGCCATGTTATCCGGATGAAGTGTACGACCTGTACCACCACCTGATGCAACTGAGAAGTACTTCTTACCCTGCTCTGTACATTCCTTCTTGTATGTACCTGCTACAGGATGCTGGAAACGTGTAGGGTTTGTTGAGTTACCTGTGATAGATACGTCAACTCCCTCCTTATGCATGATAGCAACGCCTTCGCATACATCGTTAGCACCATAACAGTTAACCTTAGCACGATCAACAAATGTAAATCCGTTGATTCTTGCGATAATCTGTGCAGCGTCCTTTCCAAGACCGTTAAGGATAACTCTAAGAGGTTTCTGACGAACCTTGTTAGCCTTTTCAGCAATACCGATAGCACCTTCTGCTGCGGCGAATGACTCATGTCCTGCAAGGAATGCAAAACATTCTGTCTCTTCTTCAAGAAGCATCTTACCAAGGTTACCATGTCCAAGACCAACCTTACGTGTGTCTGCTACTGAACCCGGGATACAGAATGACTGAAGTCCCTCACCGATTGCAGCAGCTGCATCAGCTGCTTTTCTGCAACCCTTCTTAATTGCGATTGCTGCACCTACTATGTAAGCCCAGCATGCATTTTCAAAACAAATTGGCTGAATGCCCTTTACCATGTTATATACGTCAAGACCGGCATCCTTTGTGATTTTCTCAGCCTCTTCAATTGAAGAGATACCATACTCAGCAAGGACTTTGTTAATCTGGTCAATACGTCTTTCATATGATTCAAATAAAGCCATTTTAATTTCCTCCTATATTATTTAATCTCTTCGTCTGTTCTAGGATCAATGATCTTAACAGCATCAGCCACACGTCCGTACTGTCCGCAAGCCTTCTCATAAGCTGTTGTAGGATCGTCACCCTTCTTAATGAAGTCTGTCATCTTACCAAGTGATACGAACTTGTATCCGATAATCTGGTTATCTTTGTCAAGAGCGATACCTGTAACATATCCTTCAGCCATCTCTAAGTATCTAGGGCCCTTAGCTAAAGTACCGTACATTGTACCAACCTGTGAACGAAGTCCCTTACCAAGGTCTTCAAGACCTGCACCAACTGCAAGACCACCTTCTGAGAATGCAGACTGTGAACGTCCGTAAGCAATCTGAAGGAAAAGCTCTCTCATAGCTGTATTGATAGCATCACATACAAGGTCTGTATTAAGTGCTTCAAGAACAGTTCTGCCAGGAAGAATTTCAGCAGCCATAGCAGCTGAATGTGTCATACCTGAACATCCGATAGTCTCAACTAAAGCTTCCTGAATGATACCTTCTTTAATGTTTAAAGAAAGCTTGCAGGCACCCTGCTGAGGAGCACACCAACCAATACCGTGTGTGAAACCTGAAATATCTTTTACTTCTTTTGATTTTACCCACTTAGCTTCTTCAGGGATAGGCGCACATCCGTGGTTAACACCCTGAGCAACCGGGCACATGTTTTCAACTTCTTTTGTGTAAATCATGTGAAAACTCCTTTCAGTGTTTTATTTTATTTTTTATGCAGTTGCTTATATAGCAAACGCAAAATGACCAATTAGTATTTTCTCACAAATATATACAAAAATCTAGTAATATAGCGCAAATTATTGATTGCGAATTACAATATCTCCTTGTTTTTTATATATGCTGTTTTCTTTTATTACACCTCTTACGCATGAGCATGGATACACACTTACATTCTTACCAAGAACTGTTCCCGGATTAAGGACGCTGTTACAGCCTACTTCAACATTGTCGCCAAGCATTGCTCCAACCTTTTTACGGTTTGTTTCAATTGTTTTATCACCGCTTTTAATTATTACATTAAGCTTATCGGATTTAACATTTGAAGTAATCGAACCTGCTCCCATGTGAGCCTTATATCCAAGAATTGAATCGCCCACATAATTGTAGTGAGGAACCTGCACTTTATTAAATAGAATTACATTTTTAAGCTCTGTTGAATTACCAACAACAGCATCTTCACCAACTATTGCAGAACCTCTTATAAATGCACAGTGTCTTATTTCTGCACCCCTACATACAATTAATGGTCCGTTAAGACATGAAGACTTGGCAACTTTAGCTTCCTTATGTATAAAAATATCTTCTCCGATTTTGTCGTATTCACTTAAATCAAGAGTTTTTGAAAGTGAAACAATATAATCACTTATTCCGCCAAGTGCTTCCCACGGATACTCAAACTGTTTTAAATAATCAGCTGCTATTGTTTCGTTAAGATCATATAAATTAATAATTTTTGCTTCATTCATATTAATACCTTACCCAGTCTTTTTATTTGAATTTTTAGATGTCGATTTCTTCGTGCTCTTATAGTATTTTGAAGCCTCGTTATATTTTGCATATAATGCATTTTGATTGTTAAGACCTCTCACAAGTTCTGTTCTTCTTGCAACGTAATCATAAAGCTTTTCACGATATTCATCATATGAAGTAGTGCCCTCGGCCACCTGATTAAGTCCTTTCTCCCAACTTGCCGTAAGTCTTGGGTCAAGAAGCGGACGTATTGAATTGTCAACAACATCGTATATCATTTCACCAAGAAGCTTTGGCGTAATAACCTGCGTCTTGGCATTATTATTAAGATAACCCTTTAAGCAGAGTTTCTCAAGAATTCCTGACCTTGTCGCAGGTGTTCCTATTCCGCTACCCTTAAGTAAAGCCCTTAAGTCTTCGTTATCATCAATCTGCTGACCGGCATTCTCCATTGCCTTCATAAGCGTTCCTGATGTGTAACGTTTTGGTGGTGATGTTTCACCCTCTTTTATATCGTATTTTTGCGAATATAAAGTATCACCTTTATTAAGTGAATCAAAAAGCTTTAAGAACTCAGCATCAACTTTTATTTCATCATTGTCTTTTTCTTTATCAGAAGCATCATCATCTGATGATACATTTGAACTTAAATCTTTTTTCTTTGAAAAAGAATAAGTTGTAGCTTTCAAATAGCCCTCATTAGTTAACACTTTAAAATTTGCAAAGAAGCTTTCGTTCCCTGCTTTTACACATACCGAAACTTTTTCATATTCACTTGGCGGATAAAATATTGAAAGAAATCTTCTTACAATAATTTCATATACCTTTTGAATTGTCTCATGTAATGACGTTAAAGCCTCAATTCCCTGACCTGTAGGTATTACAGCATAGTGGTCAGTGATTGCCTTATCATTGACATATTTTGTCTTATCTATATTTTTGTATGAACCATTTGATAATATTTCATCTGCAAGATCTTTTACAAGAGGATAATTCTTAAGCCCGTTTATGTTTTTATATATTTCTTTTGCAACTGCTGATGATAAAACTCTTGCATCGGTTCTTGGATATGTAACCAACTTTCTTTCATATAAAGTCTGAATTGCTTCAAGTGTTTTATCCGGACTGATTTTAAAAAGCTTTGAACACTCCTCTTGTAAATCTGTAAGATTATATAAAAACGGCGGATTCTTAAGCTCTTTTTTCTTATCCTTTGATTTAAGAGTAACTTCTCTTGGAAGAAGGTTAATCATATTCTCAGCATCTTCTTTTTTCTTAAAACCTTTTTCAGAATAAAGAAGAGGTGACTCAAAATAGTCAGAACCTTTTACTGCCTTAAATTCAGCAGGAAAGCTTACTGCATCTATATTATCGTCAAGTGCTATTGAGGCTATCACCTTATAAAATGGCGTCTTTACAAAGTTTCTTATCTCTCGTTCTCTTGATACGACCATACCAAGAACACAAGTCATTACACGTCCTACTGCAATTGTAACCTTATCATCATTTAGAAAATTTTTAATTGACTGGGAATACTTAAGTGCAAGAGCACGTGAAAAATTTATACCCATAAGGTAGTCTTCCATTGCTCTTAAATATGCCGCATCAGAAAGACTATCATACTCACTTAAATCCTTAGCTTCTTTAATACCGCGAATTATTTCTTCATCGGTCTGAGAGTCAATCCATACTCTCTTACGTACCTTTCCTTTCACATCTGCCTGCATTTCAACAAGCCTGTAAATATATTCTCCCTCACGTCCCGAGTCAGTACAAACATAAATAGTATCAACATCTTCGCGGTTTAATAATTTGCTTACAATATTAAACTGCTCCTTTGCACTTGAAATTACTTCATATAAATATTTTTCAGGCAAAAAAGGAAGTGTTGCAAACGACCACTTCTTGTACTTCTCATCATATGCATCAGGATAAGACATAGTCACAAGATGTCCGACGCACCATGTGATTATTGTATTTTCCGATTCCATATATCCGTTATGATTTTGTGTTTTAAGCTTAAGAGCCGCTGCAAACTGTCTTGCAACCGAAGGCTTCTCAGCGATAAATACTGTTTTTCCCATTTACAACATAGATAAATCAATTAAAAACAAATCATCTGAGCTTTCTGCTATATATAGTAATCTTTCATCAAAGCCCTTTTTTGAAAACAAATAATAATAATCTCCGGAAAGCTTTGCCTGTTTAACCATAAATTTCAGCCATTCAAAATCTTCATATGAAATATTGTCTTTCTCATATTCGCAAAGACAAATTATATTTCTGTCTTCATTATCGGAAAGTACTATGTCAATATTTCCAAGCTTTCCTATCCATGTACCAAAGCTTTCTGCCTTAATCGGAAGTTTTTCCATTTTATTAAGGATCGACATATATTCAAAGCATACTTTTTTAAATGCATACTTTGCAAAATCACACAGATACGGTTCAATTCGTGTCTTATAGAATTTCTCCTTATCGGACAAAAGAAGCTCTGATAAATTAGGATATATAAATCTGTAAAAGAACAACATTAACCCATCTTTTATTGAATATACGCCTTTAACTGTATTCTCCTTACCAAGAGTGTCAAAAGACTCGATTTTCTCAATAAGGTTATGCTCCATAAGATTGCTTAAATAGACGCTGATTTTTGATCTTTCATAACCGGTAGCTTTATGAAGATCACTTAATTTATTGTTCCCCTTAGCAATGTTAATAAGAATAGTATTATAGACACTGTGCTCTCTTAATTCAGGTGGAAGAATATTCATTCCCTTTTTATATAGTACGCCCTCTTCTGAAAGTAATGTGTCAATAATATTTTGTTTAAGAGTAGTATTGTTGTTAAAAGCAAGAATTCTTTTACTCTTTCCTGAAAGTATAGCATATGAGACAATAAGCTCTTCTTTGGAAAATCTGCTAAAGTGCCTCATTAAGTCAATAAATGTAAGTTCATTCAGCTTAATAATGCCCGCAATTTCATATGCCGTTTCCTTAAGCTTTTCAACCATTTGATTTTCAACAAAAAATGCATTTGATGATAAAAGAATAAAGAGAACAGGCTGATTGCCCCATTTATTATTAATACATTTAAGTATTTCAACAACTAATTCATTGGAATATTTAATAATATGCTGGAATTCATCAATAACTACGACACGCTTTTCGCACTTCGCTTCCATCATTGCCTTTAGCGCACCATAATACCCCGGTTCGGTAATTACAGATTTTATTAATTGCTTGTTGATGGAATTTCGAAACTGATTAATCTGTTCATCACTTGAAAGCTGAAGTGCTCTATAATAAAAGAATTCCTTATCGCGTAAGAAATCCTTTATTATTTCGTGAATATCACTATCCGAATCAGAATAAAAAACGACAACCTGATTCTCATTTGAATTGTATAGCTTTGAAAGATTTGCAAGCTGATTTTTTCTATTAAAAGTCATATCAAATACTATGGCATCTGTCTAATAATAATTTTTTCAAATTCAGATTTCTTAACAGGTTTTGAAAGTAAAAATCCCTGGATAAGATCACAACCCATGTCCTTAAGACAATCAAGCTGTTCTTTATGCTCAACTCCTTCAGCTACTGTTTCAAGGTCAAGTTTTTTGACCATGTCAACGACTGAACCTGTAATATTTGCTGTCTTATTATTGATACATATATCATCAATAAAAGACTTATCAATCTTAAGTGTTGTAATCGGGAGTTCTCTTAAATAGCTGAGTGAAGAAAATCCTGTACCGAAGTCATCAAGCGAAACCCTGATTCCAAGCTGACTGAGAATTCTTAATGTTTCAATCATTGTGTCAAAGTCATTGATTAATACTGACTCTGTAATTTCAAGCTCAATGAGTCCCGGATCAACCTCATAATAATCAATAAGCTTTTGGAGATTATCAATGAAATCGGATCTCTGAAGCTGTATAGCTGAAACATTTATCGAAATAATATAGTTGGCACGGTACTTAACTTTCCACTCATGAATACTCTTAAATACTTCTCTGAATACAAAATTACCTATTTCAATAATTGTTCCGTTCTTCTCGGCAAGCGGAATAAAATCAAGCGGCCTATATACTACATTTTCATTTTCATCAAGCCATCTGATTAAAGCCTCTGCGCCTCTTAACGCACCTGTATTAGCATCATACTGCGGCTGGAAGTAAACTGAAAGCTCATTATTTAAAATAGCATCATTTAATTTGTTTTCAAGAACTATTTCTTCCTGATATACTTTTAATATTTCATCACTGAAATATGAAATTGAACCCTTTTCATGCTGCTTTGATGCATAAAGAACAATTTCTGCATTTTTAATTAATTCTAAAGCATCATGTCCACAGCCGGGATATTCGCAAACACCTGCTGATACAGATATAGTAACTTCTGCTTTATTTGTAAGAATAAATGGCTTTTTAACACGGTCTCTGATTGTTTTAAATATCATATCGGAACAATTCTTGCCGCAAGGGTCAAATATTGCAATCGCAAAAACATCAGAACCGTATCTTCCGACTTTAATCTTATCAGTAGATAAGCTCTTAATAAATAGAGCAAGACTCTGAACAAGCTCATCACCGTATACTAAACCAAGCGAATCATTGATTTTCTTAAAGTTATCAATGTCCACAAGCATGAGTTCAACACTGGTATTTTCTTTACTTGCCTTTTCAAGTAAATCTCTTAATACAGTAAAGAAATGATTTCTGTTATAAAGGCTTGTAAGAACATCATAATATGCATAATATTCAAGCTCTTCAGACTTTTTCTTAATTTGTGTAATATCTTCGACACTTATAAGCTTTTCAATAAATTTGCCGTTATTGTCCTTAAAAAAGATTCGTCTGGCACTTATACACTTTTTACTTTTTTTCGATGTAAACTCAATTGATGCGCTTAATGAATCGTTAATTGACGGAAATGAGTTTAAGAAATCCCTTACCTTTTTCTGATCTTCATCACATACAAATGAAATGAGGTAGTTCTCATCATAAGGTTGTCTTGTTAAGTTTTCGCCAACAAGTTTATCCCATGCACCAAACATCTCTATTCGATGTTCGTTTTTTAAATCAAAATAAATGTAAGCAGCACCGCTGAACTCACAAGCAAGCTTATAAACATGCTCGGAGTTCATCAATCGTTCATTGATTGCTGTTAATAAATCGATTTGGTACTGAGTATCTTCCATTTAGTATTTCCTGATTATTTCTTATTGATAAATCCTTTTGCCTTGAGAAGTTCTGCGCAAAGTACTGCTCCACCTGCGGCTCCTCTTACAGTATTGTGTGAAAGACCGACAAATTTGTAATCATAGATTGTATCTTCCCTTAATCTGCCGATTGAAATTCCCATTCCATTTTCATAATCCACATCAAGCTTAACCTGAGGACGATTATCCTCTTCCATGTACTGAATAAACTGTTTAGGTGCAGAAGGAAGCTTTAATTCCTGTGGAACACCGCTGTAGTTAACAAGCTTTTCAATAAGCTGCTCTTTTGTAGGCTTTTTATTGAATTTAACAAATACAGCTGCAGTATGTCCGTTAAGAACAGGAACTCTTATGCACTGGCTTGAAATCTTAGGAAGTGAAGCCTTTACAATTTCATCACCTTCAACTGTACCGTAAACCTTTAATGGCTCCTGCTCTGACTTTTCTTCTTCACCACCAATATATGGAATAATATTTTCAACCATCTCCGGCCAGTCTTTAAAAGTCTTACCTGCGCCTGAAATTGCCTGATATGTTGTTGCAATTACTTCATATGGCTCAAATTCTCTCCATGCATATAATACAGGAGCATAAGACTGTATTGAGCAGTTAGGTTTAACAGCAATGAAACCTCTTTTTGTTCCAAGTCTCTTCTTCTGAGCCTCAATAATATCAGTATGCTGTGGATTTATCTCAGGAATAATCATTGGAACATCTTTTGTCCATCTGTGAGCTGAATTGTTAGAAACTACAGGAGTTTCTGTCTTAGCATATGCTTCTTCAATTGCTCTTATTTCATCCTTAGTCATATCAACAGCCGAGAAAACAAAATCAACCTTTGATGCTACGTTCTCAACTTCATTAACATTCATAACAATAAGCTTTTTAACTGCTTCAGGCATTGGAGTTGTCATTTTCCATCTGTCACCTACAGCTTCCTCATATGTCTTGCCTGCTGAACGTGGTGATGCTGCCACACACACTACTTCAAACCATGGATGATTTTCAAGCAATGAAATAAAGCGCTGTCCTACCATTCCGGTAGCACCTAAAATACCTACTTTTAATTTTTCCATAATATTCTCCTCTTTTAACTATTCGCTATAGTTATTTATAAACTCATCATTCTTTGCAATTTCATTTGTTATGGCCATACGAGAAGGTCCACCGGTAGTAATTCTCTTTTCTACACATGTTTCAAGACTGATTTCATCGTATACATCCATATCAAACATATCGCAAATTGATTTAAGTTCTAAAAGTTTTAGCTCATGTATTGCCTTATTATTTTCTATACAGTAAAGAACAAGTCTTCCGATTACAGCATGTGCATCTCTAAACGGCATACCCTTTTTAACAAGGTAATCTGCAGCATCGGTTGCATTTGTAAAGCCGTTCATGGCACTCTTTTCCATAACTTCTTTATTAAACTTAATTGTTGCAATCATGCCTGTGAATAAGTGAATGCAGTTATTTACTGTATCAAATGCATCAAAGCTTAATTCCTTATCTTCCTGCATATCTTTATTATATGCAAGCGGAATTCCCTTCATTGTAGTAAGAAGACTCATCAAAGCACCGTATACACGACCGGTCTTTCCTCTTATCAGCTCAGCAATGTCAGGGTTCTTTTTCTGTGGCATAATTGAACTTCCTGTAGAAAAAGTGTCATCTATTTCGACAAATCTGTATTCATTTGAATTAAATATTATGATTTCCTCACAAAATCTTGATAAGTGCATCATAATAATTGAAAGAGCTGACAGATATTCTATTAAATAATCCCTGTCAGACACCGAATCCATGCTATTAGCGGTAGGTGCCAAAAATCCAAGATTTTCTGCTACAAATTCTCTGTCAAGAGGATATGTAGTACCTGCAAGTGCTCCTGCGCCAAGCGGACAGTAATTCATTCGCTCATATATATCTGTAAGACGTAACACATCCCGCTTAAACATTTCAAAATATGCTCCAAAATGATGTGCCAGCGTTACAGGCTGTGCTTTCTGAAGATGTGTAAAACCGGGCATATATGTGTCAATATTTTCTTTCATTACATTATTTATTTCTGATAATAATGTAATAAGTAAAGACTTTGTCTTTAGAACGGTATCCCTTGTATAAAGTCTCATATCAAGAGCAACCTGATCATTTCTGCTTCTTCCGGTATGAAGCTTCTTACCTGCATCACCTATTCTTTCAATAAGGTTAGCCTCAACAAAGCTGTGAACATCTTCATATTCTTCTGTAATTAATATGTTTCCGGATTTTACATCAGATAGGATACTATTTAAGCCGTTGATTATTGAATCTTTGTCTGCGTCAGAAATAATATTCTGCTTTGCAAGCATTTTGGCATGTACAATACTGCCCTTAATATCAACATCAATAAGTCTTTTATCAAAATTGATTGATGCGTTGAAAGCATATACTTCCTTATCAGTTTCCTTTGTAAATCTGCCACCCCAAAGCTGTGCCATTTTTTCCTCTTTCTCAATTTGATATGATAATTTGAAAATAAAAAGCTCCCAAGGGGATTCGAACCCCTGACCTACGCATTACGAATGCGTTGCTCTACCAGCTGAGCCATGGAAGCATTTCGTTCTTATGATTAAGAACGAAGAAACCGTAAGCAATTACGATAATATATAATAACCTAAATCCTATTAAAAATCAAAGTCATCTTTATCGCTACTGTCAAAATCAAAATCAACAGGTTTTTTATTCGAAGGAGCAGGTCCCTTAAGTGGATTAGGAAGCGGCTCACCCGGTTTTATTTTATCAAGTGGCTTTGATTCTTTCTTTCTGAATATAAAGCCTTCCGGCTTTACAGGTTCTTTTATTGGTTCACTTTCCTTAATGTCTGTTTTGTCAGATAGATTAATACTTAAATCAGATTCCTTAGAATGGTTTTCACTCTGCTTATTAGAATCATTTTCACTCTGTTCATTTAAGTAATCATCTGCAAGAACAGGTTTTACAACATCAACAGGTCTTGTTGCCGGAATTGTCTTAACTTCATGAACAGGTTTAACTAAAATCTTCTCATCAGGCTCATCAAAGTATTCAACGTCCTGACTTTTGAAGTCATATTCGCCTTCTTCGTTAATTCCGGTCTTAATAACTGTGGCGGCAATTGGACTGTTTGCACGATTAGCTCTTTCTTCAAGCTTAATCTGTCTGTAAAGATCTTCATCTTCACCGATAAATATAAGAGCTCTTGCCCTTCTTAAATAAATATCATTTTCTTCTTTGTCTTCTTCTTTTTCTTCTGATGATTCGCTTTCTTCTACAAGCATATTCTCTTGTCTTATTGCTTCATTTGTCAGCATAAGCGCAACGTTCGGGTGATGGTTAAAATACATATAATACGATGTAGTTGACCCAATAATAATAAGCACGGTAATGAAATACAAATAACTGACATCATTCATGCCACCAAGAAGCTGACCAAAGAAAAGTGCAATCATAACAGAATATAACGGTAATATTTTGTCATAGGTTACACGAATTATGTAAACTATACACAGTACGCATAAAATAAGAACAAAAAGGTAAATAAACTGATCAAGTACATTAAGCCAGAGTGCCTGATCTGAGGATACTACACCTCCATTTGCATTTGATAAAAAATACGAATTATCATCAAGGAACTTATTCGGATTATTAAGTCTTGCAGTCACAGTACTAAACATACTTGATAAACTGAATTCCGCTTCGTTTACTCTTATTACAGATGGTACAAAGCACAATAAATAGCCTTTTAGAGTATCAAAAAAGCTGACACCTATCATAAGTGATTTTAAAATCAGAGATATTATTACTTCTATTATTGAAATAATAAGCGGAATTACCGACGTAATTACGTTTTGTCTTTTTGCTGAAAATACCCAGATAGTTAAAGTAATAAAACCAAGTAATATAACAGGTTCTGAGCTTATTGCTATTCCTGAAAATACTCCGCATAAAAGTGCAACAACCCTTGCAAAAGCAGGCTTTCTAAAACGTTTATAAATCAAAAGCAAATATAAATACAACGAGACAGAGAATGCAGCCGATACAAATAATTCCGAATTATATGAATATACAAGGTATCCGTTGTTAGGCATAAAGAGCATTATAAGCAATGCAAGAACCGAGCAGGCCTCCGTAGATATCAATCTTACGGATAAAAATACAAAAAGTGCAGAAACTATCAGCATTGAAATATTTACTACAATATATACTCCTTCATTAAGCCCTGCCAATGAAAAAATATTAGAAAGAAAATAAGCATATACAAAATCTGCCGGATAAGCAATGATATGCGAAAAAACATTTTTAGCCTGGTCAAGCTGACCGTTAACGATATATCTGGCTGAATTGTACAGAGGTGATTCACTTGGTGAAACGGATGAAGTATATCGTAATCTTAAAAAAACAAACAATGCAAATAAGCCGATAACACCGATAACCTTTAACACTGAAAGTATAGGTGATACCTCTGAGTTATTTTTAAATGTCAGAATTCTAACAAAAAGCGTAATAAAAATAAACACTAAAATCAGGACAACTCCATAGATTATTACGTTGAAGAATCCATTATTTTGTGTAAGTATCTGCTCATATACGGTAATAAATGTAATATAAGCAAGTATTAACATTGATATTACAACATTTATCAGAAATGTCGCATTCTTCTTAGTATGCATATTTGCTCTTTAATTCTGAAACCATTTTGATGTATGTTTGTTTACATTCATCATAATTTTTATTCTCAATACACTTAATACAGTTAAGAATATAATTTCTGTATAAAGAATCATATACTTCCTTTGAATTATCAAGTCTGTTGATTCGTTTAACAATTGTAGGCGCAACATTATAATACTGATGTATTATTTCCTCTCCGCCTTCTTCTTTTGCAAGTATATTGTCTCTGTAGTTACGTAACAAGCTTAATTCATAGCAGTTATCATCCTGATTTCTGCTTTCACATACAGCCGTAGTAACATAGCAAAGTTTACTCTTAAAGCCACCCTTAATGTCGTTGTAACTTCCGTAGCTGATTGTAACTTCTGTAAATGTTTTATTCCATAAACTTACAATAGCTTCAACTAACGGTTTGCACCACTTTGCAGAATACTCAAGAATTGCCGGAAATACGTAAATTACAAGTGGTGTATTATGGTCTGTAACGTACGAATGCTTTTTACCCTTCTTAGTGAGTAAATCATATTCACCTTTAAATCTCTTAACAAATAGTGAGGCGAATTCATCACAATAATTCAATACGAAATCTTCAGGCTTTCCTTCAAGCTCTGAATTTATTTCTTCCAAAATATCATTTATCGAAGCTGAATACTTCTTAAATGCCTGCTCATACAGATTTCTTTTGAAAAAAGGCATCTGTTCTTCAGCTGATTCATACATTCTAAGAAGCTTTTCATCGTAATTTGCAATCATTTTATTCTTCCTCTTCCCAGTTGGTATATACTGCCTGAACATCATCATCTTCATCTAAGAGATCAAGTGTTCTCTGAAGGCATTTAACCGCATCCGGATCAGTAAGTGATACATAATTCTGCGGTAATTTAGTTACCTCTGCGGAAGCCATTGTAATATTTGCATCTTCAAGTGCAGTTCTAACCTGTGAAAAGTCGTCCTTTGATGTAATAATTTCAAAGCTGTCTTCTTCTTCATTGAAATCTTCAGCGCCACCGTCAAGAGCAATCATCATAAGCTCGTCGGCATCCATGTAACATTCTTCTTTATCAATAATAATCTGTCCTTTTTCATCGAACATATATGACACACATCCCGGAGTTCCTACAGAGCCGCTTCCCTTTGTAAAAGCAGATCTTACATTTGCTGCAGTACGGTTTTTGTTGTCTGTAAGTGCATCTACAATGATTGCGATACCGTTTGGTCCATATCCTTCATATGAAACAAATTCATAATTGACTGAGCCTAAATCTCCGGCTGCTTTTTTTATTCCTCTGTCAATTGTGTCGTTAGGCATATTATTTGCTTTTGCTTTTGCAATAACATCACGCAGTCTTGAGTTATTATCAGGGTCCGGTCCGCCTTCCTTAACTGCAACGGCAATTTCTCTTCCGATAATAGTAAAAATCTTTCCTTTTGCAGCATCATTTTTTTCTTTTTTGTGTTTAATGTTTGCAAATTTTGAATGTCCTGACATATTTCACCTCATAATATATTTTGAATAAAATTTAACCGAATTGGCTTTCTTTTTAAAAACACATCTATTTATTATACAATAACTATTATTATTCGTAAACTCTGGGAACCCTCTTTGAGATTTCACACACAAGTTCATAGTTAAATCTTCCACTTATGTCTCCGACTTCTTCAGCAGTTATTGTCTTATCTTTTTGTGTACCGATTATCACTACTTCATCCAATACTTTAACGTCTTCAATTTTGGTTACATCAACCATAAACTGGTCCATACATACTCTGCCGACAATCGGGGCTTTCTGTCCGTGAATAAGTACATAGCCTTTATTTGAAAGTCCTCTTGGAATGCCGTCGGCATATCCACAAGGAATAGTTGCAATTACTGTATCATCTTTTGTTGTAAAAGTACCGCCGTAGCTTATTTCCCTTCCCTTATTTAACTTCTTAACAAAAGCTACGTGAGACACAAGCCTCATTAATGGGTAAAGCGGAATTGTATCTTTGCTGACCTCACTACTTGGCCATAATCCGTATAAAGTAATTCCTGCTCTTACCATGTTAAGATTTGCATCAGGAATTTCAAGTATTGACGCTGAATTTGATACATGGCAAATCGGAATATTAATGTTTAATTCTTTAAGCTTTTCATTAAATGTATTATAAAGCTTGATCTGTGCATTAGCTTTTGACTTGTCAGTTTCATCAGCCCTTGCAATATGTGTAAACAAGCCTTCAAGAATTACATATTCACTTGAATGGACCTTTTTA
Source organism: Lachnospiraceae bacterium (assembly GCA_004552595.1). Lineage (GTDB taxonomy): Bacteria > Bacillota > Clostridia > Lachnospirales > Lachnospiraceae > UBA2868. Next base: position 110,221 of record SFNX01000005.1, read on the forward strand.
ACAAAATCAATGCCTTCTTCACTGACCTGAATTCCAATTCTGCTCATTCCGGTATCAAGTTTAATGTGAACAGTAGCTTTCTTACCTATATTTGCGGCAGCTTCTTCAATGTCCTTTAACATTTCATCTGTAAATACTGTCAAGGTTACACCGTATTCAATAAGCTTTTCATAGTCTTCTTTAAAAGTATAGCCAAGAATCAATATCGGCTTTGTAATTCCTGCTTCCCTTAATTCAAAGCTTTCCTCTGCCGTTGCTACTGCAAAGCCGAAAAGATACGGCAGATCTTTTAATTTATGAGCAATCTTAACTGCTCCGTGACCATATCCGTCGGCTTTTATTACAGCCATAATTTTTGTATTTTGACTTATAAGGCTTTTAAAGCCTTCCATATTCTTTAGCGCATTATCAAGATTAATATATGCACATATTCTTTTAGTACTCATCTTATCTCTTTTCAGAATTATTATTTGAATCTTGTGATTCTTTTTGTTTTTCGTTTACCCTGATAGTAGGCTCATATTTCATATCGAAAATATTCATGGCTTCATGTCCGAAAATATTATGCATATATGAATAAAAATCAGAATTGGCCATTTCCATTTCCTGTTTTTTTATTACTTTTTTCTTAAGCTCAATTCTTATTTCCTTAATCCAGTCTGCAATAACTTCGATTTCCTCGGTATTTTCTGCTAATACGTTGTAACACAAGTCCATTGTTGCAACCATCAGTTCTTTATTAACTCTGTCAATCTCCCTTGGAAGCTCCATCATTTCATCTTCATATGAGTCAATCTTTTCATTTGCTTCAGAAATCAGTCTCTTATTGTCATCAAGCTTCTTATCTATAGATTTTTTATCCATATCGGAAGCATTTTCATCCATATTCGAAACGATATCATTCATTAAATCTTTTTTTATTTTTTTAAGAGAATTTAAGTCGTTAGTGAGCTTTCCCTGTCTTTTTAATAACTCCTTAAGCTCCTTTTCCAAAGCATTTATTTCATTTGTAGTTCCTGCTTTTTGGCGCAAAATATACCATTTCTTGTCAAGAACAAGAATAGGTACCTTTACACCGTTTAATGCCGTCTTAAATTTATCAAGGCGATTTTCAGACATTAATGTTTATTCCCCTGACTGTTCAAATCATAAGAAAGCTTCATAAGGCTTTCGGATAAATGTACGTTTTCAACGACTATTCCTTCAGGAACATTTAAATCAACATGAGCAAAGTTCCAAATGGCTTTTATTCCACAGTTTACAAGTTCATCCGCAACTGTAACGGCACTTTCCTTTGGTATTGTAAGAACAGCTATATCAATATCATTTGACAGAACAAAGCTTTTCATTTCATCATATGGTCTGATCTCAATGTTTCTTACAAGCTGACCGTATAGCTTTGGATTTTTGTCAAAAATACCACGTATAATAAAACCACGTCTCTCGAAGTTAACATAATTAGCAAGTGCCTGACCAAGATTTCCTGCACCGATAAGGACCAAATTATGCTTTTTATCAAGCCCTAATATTTTACCGATTTCTTCGTAAAGGTATTTTACATTATAGCCATACCCCTGCTGTCCAAATCCGCCAAAACAGTTTAAATCCTGTCTTATCTGTGAAGCAGATGAACGCATAATTGTCGATAATTCCTTAGAACTAACTCTTTCAACATTTTCATCATAAAGCTGACCTAAATATCGATAGTAAATAGGAAGCCTTGATATTACCGCCCTGGAAATTTCTTTCTCTTCCATCATTTGCTCCTATAGAAAATTAAAGTAAATCTTCAAGGTTCTTTCTTATTTCCTTAATAAATCCTAATGAATCAAGTGTAACAGTTTCTTCAAGCTTTGTGATTAATGCAAGATCCTTTGTCATCTTTCCTGACTCAATTGTTGCAATTGTAGCTCTCTCAAGCTTATTTGCAAATCTTACAAGCTCCGGAAGCTCATCTAACTCTCCTCTTTTTCTCAATGCGCCTGTCCATGCAAAGATTGTAGCTACAGAGTTGGTTGATGTCTCTTCACCCTTTAAGTGCTTGTAATAATGTCTCTGAACTGTTCCATGTGCAGCTTCATATTCATAAATACCATCAGGATTTACAAGAACAGATGTCATCATTGCAAGTGAGCCGAAAGCAGAAGAAACCATGTCACTCATAACATCACCGTCATAGTTTTTGCATGCCCAGATCATTCCACCGTTAGATTTCATGATACGTGCTACAATATCATCTATGAGCGTATAGAAATACTCGATTCCTGCTTCTTCAAATTTCTCTTTGTAATCTTTTTCATAAATATCATTGAATATATCTTTAAACTTATGGTCATACTTCTTTGAAATTGTATCCTTTGCACCAAACCAGAGATCCTTTTTCTGGTCAAGAGCATAGTTAAAGCAGGCTTTTGCAAAATCTTCGATTGATTTGTTGCAGTTGTGAACACCCTGGATTATTCCACCGTCCTCATCAAATTCATGAATAAGCTGACGTGTCTCGTTACCATTCTCATCAGTAAATACAAGCTCTGCCTTACCTTTTCCTACCTGAGCTTCAGTATTTAAATAAATGTCGCCATAAGCATGTCTTGCAATAGTAATAGGCTTTTTCCAGTTCTTAACATATGGTTCAATACCTTTAACGATAATCGGTGTTCTGAAAACTGTTCCGTTAAGGATTGCTCTGATTGTACCGTTAGGGCTCTTCCACATTTCCTTAAGGTCATACTCAGTCATTCTGGCCGCATTAGGAGTAATTGTTGCACACTTAACGGCCACCCCATATTTAAGTGTTGCATTTGCCGAGTCAACTGTAACCTGATCATTAGTTTCATTACGATACTTAAGACCTAAATCATAATATTCTGTCTTTAAGTCAATGAACGGAAGCAAAAGTTCATCCTTAATCATCTGCCAGAGAATTCTGGTCATCTCATCTCCATCCATCTCAACGAGTGGTGTTGTCATTTTGATCTTTTCCATAACAATTTCTCCTTCAAATTTATTTTGCTTTCTTCTTATATAAGAAGAGACAAGCCGATATTAATAGCATGATTCCTGCAATGTAAATCTTCTGAGGAATTCCAAATGCCGACTTTTTGTGAAGCGTGTTAAATACAACATTTGTATTTAAAGTATTATCGCCTATATCAGACAGCGATTCGGCATTATTAACAGTAACTGTATCTGTGTGAATTTCATCTTCAATAGAAGCTTCTGTCTGAGCGTTAACATTATTATATAAAATATTTTCCGATGTATATATGGCAAATGGTGACAAATGACTGGCAACAAATGACATTATTTTTGTGCCATCACCCTTATTTGAAATACTGCATGCCACCTCTTCCAGCAGTCCGTTATCATCAAGTGTAGCAATTTGGATGTTCTCAGCTTCACTAAATTCCGATGGCACAGGTAAAGATATATTAAGCTTACCCGTAGCCATTTTCTTAATTGGCACACTTTTTAACCGCTCTGTCATTTCAATATCATAAGTATCCATTAATACTCCTGAATGTGTACCAAAGCGGTTATCAAAAGCCTTCTCAAATTCACTTCTTAACGCCTGATTTTTATTAATAGTTAAGTTGAATTTCTCACTTGCATTAGGAAGAAGTGCATCAACATATAATGAATTCATACTGTTATCAGGCACACTTACATGTATTGCATCTTCATACGTTCCGATGTCTTCATTTGAGCCTTGTCCCTTGGCAAAATTAATATCATTTAACAGACTTTCAAGTTCATTTGAGTTATTACCGTTAAGGGCAATCGAAGTCAATTTATTATTACACCATGTCGGTTCTTTATAAGCATCAAATGCAGTATCAGAAACACCGGATAGATAGTATTTCTTTCCATTAATCTCAAGTTCAGAATTTATCAACACATTACCTGTCTCATCAGGCTCTTTAGTACACTTTCTAAGCTGAAGATAGTTATTATCACCCGATGTATCGGCAAATGAATACACTTCACCTCTGAAACCGTATTTATCAGCATCAAATATCGTACCTGAGCTTAAATTTACGCCCTGAGGTACATAGGCGAAATTGACACCGTTAAATGCATTTGTTCTTAAATTATTGGCTGAAAGTCTCGTTGCCGTTGGCTTATAAGTTATGTTTGGTAAAAATGACCCCGCAAATGTAACTGACTGCATTCCTCCGTTAACATCAAATGTGTCAAATGCTCCAAGACCGATTTCTTTTACTGTTGACGGGAGTTTAACATTTGTAAGTGAAGTATCTTTGAATGCTCTGTCTTCAATTGTTGTAAGATTTTCAGGTAAAGTAATATCTGTAAGTCTTCTGCAGCCATTAAATGCATCCTCACAGATTTTAACGCAGTTTTCAGGTATTGTAACTGATTTTATTTTAGTATCACCTTCAAATACAGCCGGTCCGATTGTTTTTACCATTTCCGGTATTACAACATCACTTCTATGGCCTTTATATGCAACAAGAATTCCATCTCCAAGAACTAAGAAATTATTACCGTCTTCAATTGAACGCCAGTTGTTAATAAATGCAGTATTATCAAATGCACCAAGTTCAATTGTTTTCACTGTTGATGGCACATTTACATTCGATAAGTTACTGCAGCCATAAAATGCCGCATAACCAATTTTTTCTACGCTTGAAGGAATATCAACACTTAAAAGTGTTGACCTTGCAAATGAAAAATCACCTATTTCATTTACCGATGAAGGTATTGAAACACTGTTAATACTGTTATTCTTGTAAAAGACACGGTTTCCGATTTTATTAACATTTTCAGGAATATTAACAGATGAATTATTACCACCGTAATGACCAAGAATTCCATTTACTACGTCAAATTCATTTCCTGAATAGCTTCTGATATCTTCTCCCTCAGATGAAGTATTACCACTGTCTGCAATACTGTCTTCAGTCTGAGCTGATGATAAGTCAAAGCCTTTTACATTCATATCTTTTGGATTTAATAAAAATACTGCTTCACCACCGACAATTGTAGTTTCAGCAAGCTCTCCGGGCTGTGTAAACGTATCCGTTACATTTTCATTAGAATTTTCTATAGTATTTTCAGCTGTATTTTCACTATTACTATTATCTGTATTATTGTTAGTATTGTTTTCAGTATTGTTGTCTTTATTGTTATCTTTATTATCTGATGAATCAGCATTTGAATCTGATGATGGGTTCGTTTCGTTGCTTACTGAAAGTACTTCTCCTGTAGCTTCGTTCACAACATCACCTTTGATTCCATCCATTGTAGAAAACGCTTCTTCATCTATTAGGCCACATGACGTAGGTACATTTAGCTTTGTTAAGTTAGTACAGCCTCCAAAAGCACCTTTTCTGATAGCCTTAATTGTTCCCGGAAGTGATACATTA
>SFNX01000143.1 GCA_004552595.1 Lachnospiraceae bacterium
TGACTTTTCAAGTTCTTCATAATCAATGTATTTCTTAGGATTAATGAAGAAATTCAATATATAAAGCTGTGCTGTAGATAAGAGATTACTTGCCACCCAATACACAGCAACCCCGACAGATACAAACCATCCAAGATATAATGATAATCCAACTGAAATAATCATTGTTGAATACTTATTATATGCCGACTGCTCTGACTGAAGCACATTGCTTGCATTCTGACATACACACATAATCCACGCAGAAAGCCCTGCAATAACAGGTGATAAAATATACGCACCCTTAACAACAGAAGGAACTTTACCAAGGTCTATCCCATAAAACATGATATTAATGCTCGGGTCGTTAATTCCTGCCTTTATAACCTCAATAAGTCCCATAAGAATTATGAGTTGTATAATAAGCGGAATCATTGATGCCAGGGGATTATACTTATATTTCTTATATATATCACCCTGTCCTTCTGCGATTGCATCCTTGTCTCCGAAATGCTTAGCGTTAAGATAATTGATTTCCGGCTGCATCTTAACCATCTTAATCGAATTAAGCTGTACCCATACAGATACAGGGATTAACACAATCTTACTTAACAACGTAAATAAGACAATCGCCCAGCCATAATTATTACATATTGCATAACAGCCATTCATGGCCCATGAAAAAAATGCGTACAATGTTATAATTCCTTCCTATTGAAAAATAAATAATATTTTTAAGACTAAACCTTACAATATATTCTATCTATACAGAATATAATAATTCTCAAAACTCAAATCAGCATTAAATCCAATGCTCATAAGATATGATGCAATAAAATCCCAATTGTATCCAATAATATATATTGCGTTTTCCTCTTCATTAAACTCTTCAGGAAAATGAAGCTTTACATTCTTAAACTCTGTCCTGTCATAATCAAATTCCCAAGGTGGGATGTCCTTATATGCTGACAGAAGGAATACTTCTGCCCCCTGGTCTTCATACTGTTCTTCGAAATATACGGTTTTATCTCCATCAGGATTATATTTTTTTTCAGCATAACTAACTATTTCATATGCCTGTGTTCCGTAAAAATAGATAATATTTTTGCCATATACATCATGCTGATCCATAAAATAGAACTTGGCATAGCATAAGAAAAATACAGCTGTCACTGCCAAAACAACCGGAGTAAATAAATACCACTTCTTCGTAACCTTCACAATGCAATATGTTGCAAATATGCAAAACATCGGAAAGAGCTGATTAACATGGTTTATGCTTGGTCCTTCAACAAGCATAATTACAATAATTGTACTTATTAAAAAAATCCATATAAACGAAAACTGCGAGAACTCCCGTTTTTTAATGAGGTTGACTACATCAATTGTAGCCATCACAATGCCCGCTAATATTACCGGTATCAGCGCAATATATACTGTTCCATATGCGATAGTATGGTCAAAAGCATTATACGGAAGAGAGTCTCCTCCAAGGAATATCTTAGGAAGAAATCTAATGTTATCAATAACATTCTTTATACTGATTTCTGATGCTCTGTAATCAATTAATCTCTTAATATCCATTCCAAGGAAGTTAAATTCATCAAGAATTTCCATATTCACAAGCTGGTACAGTATAAGAGGTAATGCAACACAAAAGCATGGTATTGCCATTGCAATCCATTTCTTAAGCTCGAACCTCTTTACCCAAATCATGTAAATAAACGACAATAAGAGGAAGAAAATTGTAACAACATACGATAATGCATATGTATACAATGTAAATCCTACTAATGCACCGGCAATTATATAATAATTAATCTTTGCCGTTTTCATTGCTTTAATGAAAAAGAACATCGAAATAACAGCTAAAGGCGCATATAAGTTACAGTCAAGTCCCCATCTCTGTGAAGACATAATAAATGGAAATGATGTGTAAAAAACAGTACTAAGCAGTGCTATTGCATTGTCTTTATCAAATAATTCCCTGCAAAGTGCAAATAAAAAGAAAAAGCCAATACTGCCCCATATAACAGCCGGAAGCCTACCTGCAAAAACGGAAAATGGTAAGAACTTGAATACAAGTGCAGCTGAATAAGCATATAGCGAACTCTGTCCATTAAAGTAGTTCATTAAATGTGGCGGCATGTGTGCCATATTTCTATCATATCCGTAATGTGAGAGGTAATAGCCATCAAGTACTGCCCCCTGCTCATCAACATGAATACCATACGGAAGACTTGATAACCTAAACAGTCGTGAAAACAGGAAAACAGCGAATATGATAAATAAGCATACGTATGCATACTTATTAATAAACTCTTTTATTTTTATCAATAGTTCATTAATTTTTGTCATGATTAGTGATTTTATTCTTTCTTAAGCTGTTCCATAAAGGCAATTTTATTTTCAAGTGCCGTGGTAGTAGGCCTTCCAAGGTCATCTCTTGCACCAAGTGCACACTTTACTTCAATAAATGATAAATGGTTCGCATTCTTTGCTTCATTGAGCTCTTTATCAAGATCTGTAAAGTTATCTACTGATGATACCCACTTAAATCCGGCGCCTGCTGCCAGACTCTTCCAGTCAATGTTAGATGATACGGTAGGCAGGCCGCCAACAGTCTCGTGTGACTCATTATTAATAAGAATATATACCATGTTCTCAGGATTATGCTTAGCAAGCACAGCTAATGCGCCAAGGTGCATAATTGCAGAACCATCTCCATCAATACACCATACCTTCTTATCAGGTTTGTTAAGAGCTACTCCCATAGCAATTGATGATGTATGTCCCATTGAACCGACAGTAAGGAAATCATATCCGTGACCTTGTCCACTCGCTTCTCTTGCTTCGAAAAGCTCTCTACTTGCCTTACCGGTTGTAGATATTATCGGATTTTCCCCGGACACTGCGATGATATGCTTAATAATATCTTCTCTGGACATACTGTATTCATTAGAATACTTTACCTTGACATCATATGATAAAGCGCCTTTCCTTACAACAAACGCGACAGGCTTTCCTTCTGATAAAGTCTTATTAAACTTATTAACAACCTGTCTTAAGTCATCTTCTGTCATATTCTCATCAAGTATTACATTTTCAATACCCAAATCATCTAAAAGCTTAATTGTAATCTCGCCCTGAAATACGTGCTGTGGCTCATCATGCTTTCCCGGTTCTCCTCTCCATCCGATAATAAATATCATCGGAATTGCATATACTTTCTCATTAAGGAGCGATGCAACCGGATTAACAATGTTCCCTTCACCTGAATTTTGCATATATACAACCGGGTACTTACCTGTTGCCATATGATATCCTGCTGCCACACCAACACAGTTTCCTTCGTTGGCAGCTATTACATGGTGATTTCTGTCTATTCCATATGTATTCATTAAATAGTTACATAATGGCTTTAGTAGTGAATCGGGAACTCCTGTGTAAAAGTCCGCATTAAGTGCCTTTATTAAGCTTTCAACCTTCATATTAATAACCTCAAATAAATCTCTTATTTATAGCTTCAAGTTCTTCAACTGTATCAATCTCAACTATCTGATTAGCATCAACCGGGAATACTGTGAGATTAAGCTTATTAATAATGCTATTAACAACATCATCCCAGAATAAATCTTCATATTGTCCCTTGTTACCGTAAATTCGCTCTATCTCATTTGCAATCAATAAAGCCTGTTCTTTATTAAAGTAC
>SFNX01000144.1 GCA_004552595.1 Lachnospiraceae bacterium
CAACGAAGAGGTTGATGCAATAATTAAAAGCTCTTCTTTTGCCAATAAAAAAGAAACGTTCATTCCACATAAGGGAATAAACCATAAGACGCATGTAAGAGCAGGCGACACAAAAGCACCTGTCTATAAGGGAAGTGAAAAGCAAAGCATTAAGGAAGAATATATTCTGGTTGACGGGTACAATGTAATTTATTGCTGGGATTCTCTTAAAAGTCTTGCGAAAGAAAACATTGATTCGGCAAGAGATGCACTTATTGACATACTTTCTGATTATACGGCAATGAAGGGCACAAAGCTCATCGCTGTTTTCGATGCTTACAGGCTTAGGAATCATAAGGAAGAGTGCATTGAATATCACAACATCAATGTTATATACACGAAAAGTGCACAGACTGCAGACTATTATATCGAGAGATTTGCGAAGGAAAATAAAAATAAATACCGGATAAGAGTTGTGACGTCAGACAATATAGAGCAGGTAATTGTCGGCTCTGACAATGCTTTTATTACGTCATCAAGGGAATTTTATGATGAAGTCAAAAATGTAAAGGAAGAGTTCAACAAGAGACATGGTATTATATAGCTATGCAAGAATGTAAACCGTATTGATAGCCAAGGTTGACATTTCTTTTTACTGATAATATAATCCTTATGTCAAAATAATAAAACCTAAGGAGAATAGTTATGAGTGATGAGAAAATTGCTACATCAAAAAGTGCAATAAATGTTAGGGAAATGTGCTATGTTGCAATGTTTACGGCGGTAATATCAATACTTGCGCAGATTTCAATTCCGCTTCCGCTTGGAGTGCCGCTTACAATGCAGACTTTTGCAATTACTCTGGCAGCAGTAGTACTTGGAGCAAAATATTCAACGTATTCAACAATAATTTATCTTTTACTGGGAGCAATCGGGGTTCCTGTATTAGCTAATTTTTCGGCAGGACTTGATAAATTTGTAGGCCCTACAGGTGGATTTTTATTTTCATTCCCGCTTATGGCGTTTATTATCGGATACGGCGTAGAACATAAGGATATGTTCAAGGGTGCATATATTGTATTTTTAATTTTAGGTACAGTTGCCAATTATGTAGTCGGAGTGGTAATGTTCTGCTTCTGGTAATGTTCTGCTTCTTAACATCAAGCAATTTAGCTACAGGAATTTCGGCATGTGTATTACCGTTTATTCCAACAGCAATAATCAAGGCAGTTCTTGCTTCATATCTTGGATTTATCATAAGAAAGAGGCTTCCAAGATAATTGCATGATAAATGAATATTGAATTAAATATTTAATAAGGAAGACCTGCGCCACTGTAATTAATTTGCATGGCGGGGTCTTTTTTTATACAAAACTCGAACATCTGTTCTATTTATTGTAGACAAGGATACCGGTTTAATGGTAAAATGAATCGGTATTAACGATTTATAAGGATATATGCATTATGGAATTTAAGCTGCACTCAGAATATAAGCCGACAGGCGACCAGCCACAGGCTATTGAGAAGCTTGTTAAGGGGTTTAAGGAAGGCAACCAGTTCATGACACTTAAGGGTGTTACAGGTTCAGGTAAGACCTTCACGATGGCCAATGTTATTGCGGCACTTAATAAGCCTACATTAATAATATCCCACAATAAGACTCTTGCAGGACAGCTGTATTCGGAGATGAAGGAATTTTTCCCTGAGAATGCAGTTGAGTTTTTTGTGTCATACTATGATTATTACCAGCCGGAAGCATATGTTGCTGCAACCGATACTTATATAGAGAAGGACTCATCAGTTAATGATGAAATTGATAAGTTGAGACTTTCTGCAACGGCATCACTTGCCGAGAGAAAGGATGTTATTGTAATTGCGTCTGTTTCATGCATATACGGTATTGGTTCACCGTCTGACTATATGAACATGATAGTGTCATTAAGACCCGGTCAGCTTAAGGACAGGGATGAGGTGATAAGAGAGCTTATCGATATAAGCTATGAGAGAAATCAGATTGATTTTTCAAGAGGTAAGTTCAGGGTTCTTGGCGACATTGTTGAAGTATTTCCTGCATGGGAGAGTGACAGAGCTGTAAGAATTGAGTTTTTTGGAGACGAAATAGACAGAATTACAGAGATAGATCCGCTCACAGGCAATAAGAAAGCTGAGCTTTCTCATTTTGCTATTTTCCCTGCGTCGCATTATGTGCTCCCACGTGAAATGATTGAGAGAGCCACGGCTACAATAGAGGAAGAGCTTGTAGAGAGGGTTAAGTACTTTAAGAGTGAGAATAAATTACTTGAAGCCCAGAGAATAGAAGAGAGAACACGTTTTGATATTGAGATGCTAAGAGAAACGGGAATGTGTTCCGGAATTGAGAACTATTCAAGACATTTATACGGTGGTGAGCCGGGAGGGACGCCGTATACACTCATGAATTATTTCCCGGATGACTATCTTATTATCGTTGATGAGTCACATATTACAATTCCGCAGGTTCGTGGTATGTATAACGGTGACCAGGCAAGGAAGACATCTCTTGTTGACTATGGATTCAGACTGCCATCTGCTAAGGATAACCGTCCCTTGAACTTTACAGAGTTTGAGGGTAAAATAGACCAGATGATGTTTGTTTCTGCAACGCCGTCTGATTATGAGGCTGAGCACGAGCTTGAAAGGGTTGAACAGATAATAAGACCTACAGGTCTTCTTGATCCAGAGGTAGTAGTTAAGCCTACTGAAGGACAAATTGATGACCTTATCTCAGAAATCAGAAAAGAAACATCAAATCATAATAAGGTGTTGGTTACTACTCTTACTAAGAGAATGGCAGAAGATCTTACTTCATATATGAAGGAAGTCGGAATAAGAGTTAAATACCTTCACAGTGATATTGATACTCTTGAGAGGGCACAGATTATAAGGGATATGCGTCTTGATGTATTTGATGTGCTTGTCGGAATTAACCTTTTAAGGGAGGGACTTGATATTCCTGAGATATCACTTGTTGCAATTCTTGATGCTGATAAGGAAGGATTCCTGCGTTCTGAAACTTCTCTGATCCAGACAATCGGAAGAGCTGCAAGAAATGCTGATGGTCATGTAATAATGTATGCAGATGTTATTACTGACTCAATGGATAACGCAATTAAGGAAACTAACAGGCGTAGGAAAATCCAGCAGGACTACAATGAGGCTAACAATATTACGCCTCAGACAATTAAGAAGGCAGTAAGAGACACAATAAGCATTTCCAAGCAGATTGCAGAGGAAGAATTAAGATTTGAGAAGGATCCTGAGTCAATGAGCAGAAGAGAAATCGAGAAGCTTATTCTGACTGTTGAAAAGCAGATGAGGAAGGCAGCAGCAGAGCTTGACTTTGAATCTGCAGCAGAATACAGAGATAAGCTCAAGGAGCTTAGGAAAAATCTTGAGTCTTTAGAATCATAAATGGAGAATAAAATGAGTAAATTATCAATAGTTGTACCAAGCTTCAATGAAGCAGACAATGTCAGACCGTTAGTTGAACAGCTTGATGAAGCGCTTTCTTCAATCGAACATGAAATAATATTTGTTGATGACAGTAAGGATAACACACCGGATGTCATTAGAGAGATTCAGAAGGAAAAGCCTCATGTAAGACTTGAACACAGAGTTAATGAAACAGGACTTGCAACTGCTGTATTAAAGGGCTTTACACTTGCAACAGGTGACTATATTGCTTGTATGGATGCTGATTTACAGCACCCGCCTAAAATTCTTAAATATATGTTTTATGCGTTAGAGGAAGGCTATGATTTCTGTATTCCGTCAAGATTTATTCCTGGTGGAAGTGACGGAGGACTTAACTTATACAGAAAGCTTGTATCAGGTGTTGCAAGATATATTGGTAAGATTGCATTGCCATGCCTTCGTAAGGTGACAGACCCTACAAGCGGACTTTTCATGATAAGAAGAGAGGCTCTTAAGGATGCTGACTTACAGCCTATCGGATGGAAGATTATGGTGGAAGTGCTTGCTATGTGCTCATATAACTCAATTATTGAGATTCCATATACATTCCAGGACCGTGAGTCGGGAGAATCTAAGATCTCAGGTAAGGTTACAATGGAATATCTCCTTCAGGTTAAGGATCTTATGAAGAGAGCAAAGGTTAAAAAGAGCGTCCCTGTCAGCAGATGGACTGTTGATAAGATGTTAGAATGCGATAATAAGTAAAATAAGTAATGGTTTTTAGTTCAATTATATTTTTATGTATATTTCTTCCGGTGATGATTATCGGATATTACGTGCTTCCTAAAAAGCTTAAGAATTTATTTCTGCTTATAGGAAGTCTGTTTTTCTATGCATTTGGAGAACCAAAATATATATTCCTTATGATTGCATCAATAGTCGGTAATTATCTTTTTGGTATTATTATCCATTATTCAGAGGTTAAAGGAAAAATACCGGCTAAAAAGGCAACACTTTTTCTTACTGTTGCATTTAATATAGGACTTCTCATATATTTTAAGTATTTTGTTCTTATTGTTACGACGATAAGAGACTTATTTGACTCAAATATTACAGTGCCACAAATCGCACTGCCTATCGGTATTTCGTTCTTCACTTTCCAGGGAATGAGCTATGTAATAGATGTATACAGACAGGACAATAAATTAAAGGAAGACGGTACAAGATACGAGCTTGTACAGAAAAATCCTATCAATCTTGCCCTTTATATTTCAATGTTCCCACAGCTCAAATTTGTTTCAGGAATTGAGAGATTTATTATAGGTCTTGCTAAAAAAGTAATATTGGCAAATTCACTCGGAGAAGTTGCGGATAAGATTTTTACATCTGATTTTAGCTACATGGGAACCTTTGTATCATGGATAGGAATAGTATTCTTTACAATACAGATTTATTTTGATTTTTCAGGATATTCCGATATGGCTATAGGACTTGGAAGAATGTTTGGATTTGAATTTATGGAGAACTTTAATTATCCATACATCTCAAGGTCAATTACAGAGCACTGGAGACGCTGGCACATTTCTCTGTCTACATGGTTTAAGGACTATGTGTACATTCCTCTTGGAGGCAACAGACGAGGAAATGTATATGTGAATATTTTTATCGTATTTTTGGCAACCGGTATTTGGCACGGTGCAGCATGGGGATACCTCATTTGGGGTATGTGGCATGGAATGTTTGAACTTCTTGAGAAATATCTAAAAAAGAAGTTCCCTAACATTAAGGTCCCTGCAATTATTGGCTGGGCATATACAATGCTTGTAATTATTGTAGGATTTGTAGTATTTAAGCTTGAAGAAATTGCTCCTGCATTATCATACCTTTCAGTAATGTTTGGAATAAGCAGACCGGAATACACAGCATTTTCTCCGGCATTTTATCTTGATAACAAGGTAATATTTATATTTATTGTATCTGTTTTAGCATGTATACCGTGGAAGCAATACTACCTAGAGTTTGCTAAGGCCAATTCAGACAATGCAGTTGTTAAGGCGGTGGCAGCATGCCCTGAGATAGCAGTAGAAACAGTTAAAAGAGTCGCACTTTTAGTACTTCTTGCAGTGTGCTTTATGTTTATCGTTAACTCAACCTATAATCCGTTTATATATTTCAGATTCTAAGTGCGAGCTGAGAAAATCAGCGCGAAGCGTCTGATTTTCCTCAGCGAGCACGGGGTAAGATTAAAATATATGAAAAATAAAAAAGCAATATACAATTTCATATTTATCCTCATATTTATGGCCATGATTATTGTTCCGACATTATTAATGGACCATGAAAAGTATAAGTCATCTGACATAGACAACAAAACGCTTACCGAATGGCCGGGCTTTTCTTTTGATTCAGAGACAATCCGCACTATTGAAGACTATGTCGATGACAGAATAGGCTTCAGAAGTGAAGCCATTTATGAATATACAAAGCTTAGTAATGACATTTTCAATGTAATGGTTCATCCTCTTTTTATGTATGGTGAGGAAGGGCACATTTACTATAAGGATCCTGACTATATAGCTGCATATCAGAGACTTAATACAGATACAGACTATATGGATAAATTTGTCAAATATCTTGAAGAAACAAATGATTATCTTGAGAGCAGAAATATTAAGTTTTTGTATTTCCTTGCACCTGACAAAAAGTCAATCTATCCTGAATATTTCCCAAAGTCAATACATGTTAAGGAAGATAACAGCTCAGTAATAGAATATATGACTAAAAAGCTTGAAGGGTCTGACATCGAATACGTTATTCCTTATGAGGAGCTTAAAAAGGCTAAGGAAACGCAGGTGATTTATAACAAAAAGTACGATGCGACGCACTGGAACGAATTTGGCTCAATGATTGGACAGAAGCTGCTTGATGAGCATGTTCAGAGCTGGTTTGAAGATGTAAGACCTTTAAGTGAAGATGACTATACACTTACATTTGAGAAGAGAACAAACCTTGACCAGTCGGATTTCCCGATAGATGATGATGTTCCGGTATATAACCTTATTACGGATACTTCGCAGGATGCAGGTGCATATCTGGCTTCTTCGATTAAGCTGTCGGTGCCTACATTTTATGCTCACTACATGAATCCGGAGGTTACAAATGGAAAGCGTCTTGTAATATTTACGGACAGCTA
>SFNX01000039.1 GCA_004552595.1 Lachnospiraceae bacterium
CTTTAATTTATAGTTTTTTCATCGAAACCATTATATCAAAGGCTAACGATTACTCTCATTTTTTATTTATTTTTCAACTGATAAAATCTTTACACTAATGCTAATAATTATCTAAAAAATTATAAACATTAAATAAACACCTGTGGTTCTTTTGCATAAAGTTCTTCATCTGCCCGTCTGACACTATTGAAGTGATTATCATTGTTGCACAAAAAGAAAAGGAAGATAATCCTTTTGCAAGACTATCTTCCATCTTTATATTTGCATGACTAATTAAAAAGCTGTCTCTTTCGTTCAATCATTTCATCTATTTTACTGATGTAAAGCCCTACATCCTTCACGTTATCACATCTTTCAATTCGGCCGTCTCCATACACGCGCTTAGTGACAGTTCCGGCGCCTAGAGCCACGATTGTCTGCACTTCCTCCATGATGAGGATGTTGTATATTCCTTCTTTGCCCGGGCGTGAATACCCTGTGTTTTCGTAGTTGCCGGTCATGTTCTTCTGGCGGTAAAGGTAGTACGGCTCCATTCCAAGCGACTGCATGCAATCCGCCTGAAGTTTAAGCATGCCATCGGTGATTTCTGATTTGATTTCAGGGTGTGCCTTCAAATATTCGTCCATATGAGCGGCGCGCTTAATCGCCATTGAATGAATTGTCACGCTATCAGGTGAAAGCTTCGCGATTTCATCAAATGTATATTTTACCTTCGCCTCATCTTCTCCCGGAAGTCCAAGAATCAAATCCGTATTTATATTGTCAAAGTACTTCCTTGCAAGCGCGAATGCCTTCCTGAACTCATCAACACTATGCGCTCTGCCAATAAGCTTAAGCGTCTCATCATTCATCGTCTGTGGATTAACGGAAATCCTTGTCACACCGTTTCTTAAAAGCGCGACAAGCTTATCCTCGGTAATGCTATCAGGTCGCCCTGCCTCAACTGTAATCTCACGACAGCTTGACAAGTCAAGTTTCTTTCTCACATACGACATTAGTTCATCAATCTGATAAGGCAAAAGTGTCGTCGGCGTGCCTCCACCAACATATACCGTATCTATTACCTTGTCTGCAAATTGTTCACTGACATAATCGATTTCTTTTTTCAGGCAGTTAATATATTCATCTACTCTGTCTCTCCACTTTGCGATTGCGTTCGATGTAAACGAGCAATAAAGACATGTCGTTGGACAGAACGGAATTCCGATGTAAATACTGTAGCCCCTGTCGCCATGAAGTGACTCAAGAATGCCGACTTCCTTTTTAGCAATATTAGTTGAAAGTTCAATCTTCTCATCTGTTACAAGATAAGTATCTTTAAGGAATGTGCTTATTTCATCATCGCTCTTTTTATCAAGGATCATTGACATCGGAAGCTTTGTAGGTCTTATTCCTGTAAGTGTACCCCATGGGAGTGTCCTGCCGGTCAGCTCCGACAATATTATGTAAACTTTTCTTTTGATCTTATTCTTAAACTGCGGTCTGTCCTCACCACAATTTTCAACTCTGACTTCCCTTACTTCACTGTCAGGAGTCTCTACCCTATAATAAAATGCCTCTACATTATTACTTATCTCACTACCCCACTCCTTAACCTCAACATCTTCACTCTGGAAGAATGCCTTTGTAAGTGAGTGAAGGTCATAGCTAAAACTTAAGTCCGAAATATAAATTCTCATTCTTATCCTTTCAAAAAAAGGTGTCCTAAGACACCTTGTAATTTAGCAATATAGATTAATCAGCAAAACGGATTGTGCTTTCTCTCATACCCGATTGTTGTCGACTCTCCATGTCCCGGGTATACCTTGATTTCATCATCAAGTCTCATAAGCTTTTCCTTTAAGGACCGATCAAGCATGCCGCCGCTTCCTGTCGGTAAATCCGTACGTCCGCATGAACCTGCGAATAAAGTATCTCCCGCAATTAAAAGCTTCTCACTCTCAATTAAGTAACAACAGCTTCCGGCTGTATGTCCCGGAGTAGAAATCATCTTAATCTCAATTCCGTTAATTGTTACCTTTTCATTATCCTTAAGGTAGACATCCGCTTCAACAGTATAATTTCTTCCAATCTGGTTTGACACATTAAGCTCACTTGATGCAAGCAAATCCTTTTCAAGCTCTGATGCATAAATCTTAACGCCGGCCTTTTCTCTTAACTCATTTGCACCCATAATATGGTCAAAATGTCCATGCGTAAGCATAATTGCGCTAACCTTTATTTCATTTTTAAGAAGTGCATTGTATATTCCAACACCATCTGCTGCCGGGTCAAATACTATCGCTTCCTTCTTCTCATCATCATACACAAAGTAGCAGTTGGTCTGGACGTATCCAATTGTCATGCTTCCGATTTTGATGCTCATTTTTATCCTCTTGTTCTTTCTATTTCAATTACACCGTCGATTGACTTAAGTCTGTCAATTACATTTCTTAGTTCTTCTTTTCCCGACGTCTCGAATGAAAGCGATGTAACAGCAGTTCCGTTCTTAGCCGGTCTTCCATTTACAGAAATAACGTTAACGTTTTTCTCAGTAAGAACTCTTGTGATCGCCATAAGCATTCCCGGCTTATCACTGATTAACATCGTAATTTCAACTACATACTTAGAGCGTGAGGCAAGTATATCTTCTGACCATTCTGCCTCAATGAGCCTTACTCTCTCAAGCTCAGGCAGATTAATCATGTTAACACAGTCGGTTCTATGAATCGAAACACCTCTTCCACGCGTTACAAAACCGATAATTTCATCTCCCGGTATTGGTGAGCAGCATTTGGAAAAATGTACCGAAAGGTCATCCATACCCTGGACGATAATGCCGGCCTTGCCTCCGGTGTGTTTATGCTTATCTCTGTTAGCATCATTTATACTTTTTGCAAGGTCTTCATCCGAAACGATTGCAGGGTGATCCTTTTCATATAACTCCTGCATTTTGTTGATTATCTGACCTTCTCTTAATCCTCCGTGACCAACAGCCGCCCTTACTGCATCCCAGTCATGGAAGCCGTATTTCTTCATGACTGCATCCATATACTCAGCGACGAAAAGCTTCTCAACTTCAATCCCCTTAGTCTTGCAGTATGCAACCATCATATCGTGGCCCTTGGCAATATTTTCTTCCTTAAGTTCGCTTCTGAACCACTGCTGGATTTTATTTTTAGCCTGTGACGACTTTACTATATTAAGCCAATCCCTACTTGGGCCGTGTGAATTCTGTGAAGTAACTACTTCAACTCTGTCACCGTTTTGAAGGATATAGTCATTCTTGACCATCTGCCCGTTAACTCTTGCACCTACCATCTTATTGCCGACTGCAGTATGTACACTGTAGGCAAAATCAATAGGTGTTGAGCCGGCAGGCAAAGTCTTTACATCACCTGTCGGAGTAAATACATATACTGTATCGGAATATACATCAAGGTCTGTTTTGACTGAGCTTAAGAATTCCTTGTTATCGGACATATCCTTCTGCCAGTCAAGAATCTGATGAAGCCATGACATCTTCTCAGCTTCCGATTCCTTAATGATATTTCCGTTAGATGCTTCTTTATATTTCCAGTGTGCTGCAATACCGTATTCGGCAGTTCTGTGCATTTCATACGTTCTAATCTGGATTTCAAACGGCGTACCTGTCTTACCGACAAGTGTCGTATGAAGTGACTGATACATATTTGGCTTTGGCATTGCAATATAATCTTTAAATCTACCCGGAATTGGCTTATAAATCTCATGGATAATACCAAGTGCCGCATAGCAGTCTTTAATTGAATCAACAATAATTCTTACTGCAAACAAATCATAAATCTGGTCAAGAGACTTATCCTGATTAAGCATCTTACGATATATACTGAAAAAGTGCTTAACCCTGCCGTCAATTTGTGCTTTAATCCCGGCTGCACTTATTGCTTCTGCAACCTCATCTACTATGTCCTGAACAAAGGCTTCTCTTACAGACTTACGTACCGCAATTTTATCAACAAGATCTCTGTACACCTCAGGTTCAAGATACTTAAGAGATAAATCATCAAGCTCAACCTTAACCTTTGAAATACCAAGACGCTGTGCTAACGGTGCATATATGTCCATAGTCTCTTTCGCGATTTCCTTTTGCTTAGCTTCAGGCTGATGAGAAAGTGTTCTCATATTGTGAAGTCTGTCCGCGAGTTTAACCATAATTACACGTATGTCTTTTGCCATAGCAATAAACATACGTCTTAAGTTCTCTGCCTGGTATTCAAGCTTGTCGTTATTATATTTGATTTTCTCAAGCTTTGTAACGCCATCAACTATTAAAGCAACATCAGGACCGAATTCTCTTTCAATATCTTCATCGGTCATAACCGTATCTTCAACTACATCATGTAATAGTCCTGCAACGATTGATTCCTTATCAAGCTGCAAATCAGCCAAAATAATAGCTACGCAAAGAGGGTGAACTATATATGGTTCTCCCGATTTACGCAGCTGTTTTGCATGTGCCTTAGAGGCGATATTATATGCTTTTTCAATTAGGGTAATGTCATCTGATGGGTGGTATTTTTGCACACGTTCAATAAGGTCCCTGTAGAGTTCCTCGGGACTTAGAAATTCTTTCATGGCTTCTATTCTGCCATCATCAATTATAAGTTCGTGTCTTTCCCTGTCCACTGCTTACCCCGTTACAAGTACTACTGAATGCCGTCCGGATTCTGCTTCTGGAATCTCCATGCATCAGCGCACATTTCGTCTATATCTTTTGTTGCTTCCCAATGAAGTTCCGCCTTTGCCTTTGCCGGGTCTGCATAACATGTAGCAATATCTCCCGGTCTTCTGTCTTTGATTTCGTACGGAATGTCTCTTCCGACAGCCTTAGATACGCTCTTAATTACCTCAAGTACACTGTATCCGTTGCCTGTTCCCAGGTTATATATCTTAACTTTGTTGTCTGTCTCTTTCTTCATCTCATCAATCTTCTTAAGGGCGCATACATGTCCCTTAGCGAGGTCAACTACATGAATATAATCTCTGACACCGGTTCCGTCCTTTGTATCGTAATCATTACCGAATACGCCAACCTTCTCAAGCTTACCTACAGCAACCTGTGTTACATATGGAAGAAGGTTATTCGGAATGCCCTTAGGATTCTCTCCAAGGAGTCCTGACTCATGTCCTCCGATTGGGTTGAAATATCTTAATAAAATAACATTCCATTCATTGTCAGATACAGAAACATCGCTTAAAATCTGCTCAATCATAAACTTGGTACGTCCGTATGGATTAGTTACTCCACCGGTAGGACAGTCCTCTGTAATCGGAACGAACGCCGGATCTCCGTAAACTGTTGCGGATGATGAAAAGACAATGCTCTTGCAGCCGTAATTTCTCATCACATCACAAAGAATCAGAGTTCCTGTAATATTGTTATGATAGTACTCAAGAGGCTTTCTGACAGATTCACCTACTGCTTTATACCCTGCAAAGTGTATTACTGAATCAATCGATTCAGATTTGAATACATTTTCAAGAGCCTGCTTATCGAGCAAATCAACATTGTAGAATTTAACATTTTTGCCTGTAATCTTCTCAATTCGATTGACTGCCTCCCGACATGAATTGTAAAGATTATCAACAATTACTACTTCATATCCTGCGTTAATAAGCTCTACGCATGTATGTGAACCGATAAATCCGGCTCCCCCTGTAACTAAAACCGCCATATAACCCTCCTTTAGCAATACCTATAATATATTACAACTTTTTTTGTATAAATTCCACAATAATTGCGAGTAACATTATCTTCGTCATTATATCATAAAAAATACTGAATTTACGTTATTTATTCGTACATTTCTATATTAAAAGCACATTCAAATTGTGCTATAATCCTTATTTAGAACGCTTACGAAGCGTAATTATCATACAATCCTTCTTAAGGACATTTTCAGAGCGGTGTTTTACCGCATAACCCATAAATTTAAGCTTATATTATTAACGGAGAAAACAATGGATACAGCAAATGAAAACAAAATGGGTATAATGCCGGTTGGCAAGTTACTTATTACAATGTCACTTCCAATGATGATTTCAATGGTAGTGCAGGCGCTTTACAATATCGTAGATTCGGTTTTTGTTTCAAGAGTCAGTGAAGATGCACTTACAGCCGTTTCGATGGCATTCCCGCTCCAGGCATTATGCATTGCGCTTGGTGCCGGAATGGGAGTCGGTGTCAATGCTCTTTTATCAAAATCACTTGGCGCCAAGGATAATGACATGGTTAATAAAAGTGCTCTTAATGGTCTTTTCATGACATTTGTAAGCTATCTTGTTCTCTTAGTTATTGGTATTTTTGCCGTAAAGCCGTTTTACATGATTCAGACAGACTCTGCTGATATTATTCAGTACGGAACAGACTATCTTTCTGTTATATGCTGTTTTTCATTTGGTATGTTTTTTCAATTTACATTTGAGAGACTTCTTCAGTCTACCGGAAGAACTTTTCAGACAATGATTACCCAGACAGTGGGTGCAGTTACCAACATTATTCTTGATCCGATATTTATTTTCGGTTATTTCGGCGTTCCTGCTTTTGGCGTTAAAGGTGCCGCAATTGCAACCGTTATCGGGCAGATTATTGCAGCAGTACTGGCTCTTATTATGAATATAAAGGTTAATACTGACATTGACTTTTCATTGAAAGGATTTAAGCCTGATATAAAAATTATCGGCATGATTTATAAAGTCGGTCTTCCTTCGATAATAATGCAGAGTATCGGTTCAGTCATGGTATTCTGTCTTAATAAAATTCTTATTGTTTTTTCATCAACGGCTGTTGCGGTATTCGGTGTATACTTCAAGCTCCAGAGCTTTGTATTTATGCCTGTATTCGGTCTTAACAACGGCTTGATTCCTATTATGGCATACAACTATGGAGCAAAGAAAAAAGACCGTATGATTAAAACAATTAAGTGCGGTCTTTTGATTGCATTTTCTATTATGAGCGTTGGAATGGTTGTATTTGAATTGTTCCCTGATGCAATACTTGCTCTATTCGAGGCATCAGACAATATGCTGGCTATGGGTAAGGTCGCTCTTAGAACAATTGCGATTCACTTTCCTATTGCTGCAATATGCATTGTACTCGGTTCAGCATTCCAGGCTCTTGGTAATGCCGTTTATTCAATGTTTGTATCAATAGCAAGACAGCTTGTAGTATTGATTCCTGTGGCATACGCTTTATCAAAGCTTGGAAATGTCAATTACGTATGGTGGTGCTTCCCAATTGCTGAGATCATGTCACTCACAATAACTGTAATCTTCTTTATTAAGCTTAAGAGAGAAGTAATTGATAAAATTTAATTCTTCCTTTTCCATCTCTCAAAAGTATATTCGGTATCAAAATAGGTGAATTCTTCTGATTCACCTGTTTTTTTCCATTCATCGTCCTTTTCAAGATTAGGGAAATACGAATCAGCCTCATAGCAGTAATTAATCTTCGTAACCTCGCATGTGTCAACATATGGAAGCATCTGCTTATATACGCTGTCTCCGCCAATAATATAAACATCTTCTGTGTTATATTTCTTTAACTCTTCTAACAGCTCATCAATACTATGAACAACAATTGCATCTCCGGCTTTATATTTCTCATCCTTTGTTAATACTATATTGGTTCTGTTTTTAAGCGGCATTCCGTTAGGAAATGTAGCCATAGTCTTTCTTCCAAGTACTACAACCTTGCCTGTTGTAATCTCCCTGAATCTTTTCATGTCATTCGGGATACTGACAAGAAGCTTTCCTTTGTTTCCTATTGCCCAGTTATTGTCTACTGCAACTATTGCGTTCATAGATACTAGTGTAATTCCTTTCTTACCAAATCCTGATTCCGACTAAATTGCCACCGGTATTGAAATCTGCTCTCCATATTGATAACCTTCAACCCATACATCATCCTTAGTGAACTTATAGAAATCCTTTATATCAGGATTCATAAAGAACTTAGGTGCATCAAATACAGGTCTCTTGATTAGTTCTTCAACAAGCGGAATATGTCTGTCATAAATATGTGCATCTGCAATTACATGCATAAATTCTCCCACATACATATCACAGCACTGAGCCAGCATATGAACAAGCACTGCATACTGAACAACATTCCAGTTATTAGCCGTAAGCACGTCCTGAGATCTCTGATTAAGTATCGCATTAAGTGTAAGCTTATCTTCGCCCTTCCTCTGTGTAACATTAAATGTCATTGAATATGCGCAAGGGTACAGATTCATTTCGTGAAGATCCTGATGAACATAAATATTCGTCATGATTCTCCTTGAAAAAGGATTGTTCTTAAGGTCGAAGATCACTCTGTCAACCTGATCCATCATTCCTTCCTTGTACTGATGCTTAACACCCATCTGATAACCATATGCTTTTCCGATAGAGCCTGTTTCATCAGCCCATTCATCCCATATATGTGAAGAAAGTTCGTTAACATTATTGCTCTTCTTCTGCCATATCCATAAAAGTTCATCTGTCGCACTCTTAAGCGCAGTCTTTCTAAGAGTAATAATCGGAAACTCTTTTCTTAAGTCGTAACGATTTACTACACCAAACTTCTTGATTGTGTATGCACTTGTTCCGTCTTCCCAGTGAGGTCTTACCTTTTCTCCTTCTGTAGAACATCCGTTGTCAAGAATGTCCCTCACCATATTGATAAACACTGTATCTGCGTAGCTCATAGGGTACTCCATTAAAAACTATATATAGTGGTTTATTTGGCTGAGATTTCTCGAAAACACTTCGTGTTTTCTCGTGTAGTCATTCCTTCGGAATAACTACCGGTCCCACTTATCACAAAGCGAATTAATCTGGTCGGCGAACTTTGCAAGGTCCTTGTTCGCTCCACCTTCGTTATGCTGAATAACGAGAAGAAGTCTCTGTCCTGCAGCAAGAAGTCTCTCGAATACTGCAGACACTGTCCTCTTCTTTTCCTTCTTGGTAACTCTGACTCCTTCAGCCTCATACTCAAATTCATTTGTTGCAAGATTGAATATTGTACCCGAATACGGTGCATATGCCAAAAGTCCGAATTCTTCTTCTATTACATCGGCAAATTTGTCGGTAACATCGTCATCACCATGAACTACGAACACATGCTGAGGGCGATTTTTAAAGCCCTTCATCCAGTTCATAAGTCCTTCCTTGTCAGCGTGTCCCGAAACACCCTTAAGCTGCAAAATCTTCGCTCTTACTTCAACGGCCTCACCGAAAAGCTTGATTTCTTCAGCACCGTCAATAAGTGCTCTTCCGGGTGTTCCGACCGACTGGTAACCAACGAATAATATCGTACATTCTTCTCTCCACAGATTGTGCTTTAAGTGATGTCTTATACGTCCCGCATCGCACATTCCGGCTGCCGAAATGATTACCTTTGGCTCAGAATCAAAATTTATTGCTTTTGACTCATCTGATGTAATTGAAAGATTGAGTCCTCTGAAAGAAATTGGATTAATTCCCTTGTTAACAAGTGAGAGTGCTTCTTCATCAAAGCATTCCGAAACGTTTTTGTTAAACACTCCGGTAGCTTCAACAGCAAGCGGTGAGTCAACATATACAGGGAAATTATCGTGTCCCTTTACAAGACCCTCTGCCTTAATCTGCCTTATGAAATAAAGCATTTCCTGAGTACGTCCGACTGCAAATGACGGAATAATAACATTTCCGCCCTTATCGAAAGTATCCTGCAAAATCGTTGCAAGTTCCGATACATAGTCAAGTCTTGACTTCTCATGGAATCTGTCCCCGTATGTAGATTCTATTACTACATAATCAGCTTCATCTATTGTTGCCGGATCTTTAATAAGCGGCTGATTAACATTACCTAAGTCTCCTGAGAATACTATCTTCTTGGAAATGTCTCCTTCCGTTACAAAAACTTCAATAGCCGATGAACCGAGAAGATGTCCGACATCTGTAAATCTTATTTTAATACCTTCTGCCACTTCAATGAGTGAATCATAAGGGCAAGGAACCAAGAGTTTAATTGCGGTTTCTGCATCTTCCATTGTGTATGTAGGAACATACTCTTCTCTCTTAGAAGATCTCTGCGCTTTTCTGTTACGCCACTCAGCTTCCTGCATCTGGATGTGAGCCGAGTCTCTAAGCATTATGGAACATAAATCCGCTGTACCCTTTGTAGCAAAAATCTGACCTCTGAAGCCCTTCGCGCATAACTTTGGAAGCATTCCCGAATGATCAATATGTGCATGTGTCAAAAACACGTAGTCAATAGCTGACTCCGGAACCGGAAGTTCTGCATTCTCATAGAGATTCACTCCCTGCTCCATGCCATAGTCAACGATTGCGTTTTTGCCTGCAATACTAAGAAAATGACAGCTTCCCGTAACCTCATGTGCCGCGCCAATAAAAGTTAGCTTCATAATTAATTCACCCCCAAAATAATGTGCAATCCACTCCTGAATTAATATACCTACATTCCTACATACGCTGTCGCCATGTTTGACGATAAATTGAAGTTATTAAATACGTATGCATAAACCGGTCCCCTGTAACCTGCCGGAACTGTTGTTTTCCCTTTAACCGTATTACCATTTCCCCATAATGTAAGATCATTTACGTTAGGAACCGGCTTTCCTGTTTCATCAACAGTTGCAGCTATAGAAACCCCGTATAAATAAAGCCTGCTCTCAGGCTCAAGACCGGTAAGCGTGTAATTCACTTCACCCGTAGCCACATTATATGAATCAATTGTAATCGCAAGTGCCGGCGGAGTGAGATCATCAACCACAATACCTGTCTTATTCGTAACAGTAATCTTAGGCGATACAAGAGCCTGTGTTTTGCCCTTTTTAAGGCCAAAGTAATTAGCTATTCCCTGAGCATCTAGCACTGCAAGCTTCTGCCAGTCAAGAGCATCGTCAAGCTTTGTTAAATCATGATAGTTATCCAAATATCCATGCTCAAGAATAATAGTAGGAATTCCGGCTGAAGCACCATGTCTGATTAATCCATAGTAGTCTCCGCTTTTACCGATTCTTGTCTTAACGCCCTTGTTAACCATTCCGGCTAAGTTCCACTGTGTCATAATCGAATTACCAAGGGATGCGCCCTGTGAATAAAGTGCTCCGCATGGGACAAAAACTTCACTTCCATACATAAGGTGGTTTGTTGATGCGTTAAAATGAACAGATACGACTGCATCTGCACCTACTGCTTTTGCTAGATTAATCCTCTGCTTTAAATCAACGGCAACATCTGCATTTCTTGAAAGATACACCGTAACATTACCGTACTTTTCAAGCTCTGCCTTAAGAGCGGCTGCTGTAGCAAGCGTAAGGTTTTTCTCCTGTAATCCGGCGTAGCAGGCTCCTAAATTAGTTGCAACGCTTGCAGGTCCTCCATGACCCGGGTCAATAAGAATAGTGACATTTTTCTTGCCTGCCGCACTGACATCGTTAGTTGACAGGCTTACTATAAATGCCATTAATAAAACTGCGAACAATAATTTTGCAAAATGTTTTTTCATAGCGTTTTCCTACTTAAATGCACCCTCAATAATGTCTTTAGCCTTTGAAGAGTCACCTGAAACCGACAAAATCGCATATTCCCTGCTTGTTATAATTACTGCGTCGTTAAGCTTTGGAACTTCTTCAGGAACGTAATCAGTAAAATTCTCTGTCTGCTCACTCACTCTCTGTTCAAAAGCACTCTTAGCCTTTGCTGCTGAATCTGAATCCTTACATACAAGAACTACGATTTCTTCTGCAGTAGCACCTGAGCTTTCGTAAATATAAGCCTCGTTAATTTCTACATCGGCAAAGTTAAGAAACATCTTCGCTGTATCAAGATCAACAGCTGATAACTGATCTGTATAGCTGATTTCCGATAAAAGTGAATCAGCAATTGCCTTTGCGTCAACACTCTTGTTTTCAGTAGCATCGGCAGTAGCATCAGCGCTGTCCTCTGCTTCTTCACTTTCCTCGTTAACATTAATAGAAATGTCGTGTACTTCC
The DNA here is from genome assembly GCA_004552595.1 of Lachnospiraceae bacterium. Classification (GTDB taxonomy): domain Bacteria; phylum Bacillota; class Clostridia; order Lachnospirales; family Lachnospiraceae; genus UBA2868. The sequence goes on from SFNX01000039.1 coordinate 12,006, forward strand.
TTCTCTTCTCCCTTGCATCCTGTTATCGAAAATGCCATTGTTCCGATAAGTGCTGCCATCAATAATTTCTTCATAATAATCTCCTCTCTTACTGCATAATATAAGCAAGTTTATTCTGCCGGTGGCCACTTTACTGCCTGTTTTCTTAAAGCGTCAATCCACATCGGCATGTACTTGCTGTACATATGAATTCCGTCTGCTGTTGTCTCTGCCTTAAGAGCACCTGTCTCATCTGCAAAATACGGCCCGACATCTACATAATAACATTTCATGAGTTCAGCGAATGACTTCAAATTTTCATTTCTCTTTTTTATATTTTCATTACAATGAACTCTGTCCGTCTGTGACTTAACCTGTGTAACAGGTAAAATCGCCTGAATATATATGATCGCTCTTGGCTGCATAACTCTTAAGTCATTTATAAGACTTGCGTATGCGTCAAGAAATGGTTCATCTGTCACCGAACCAAGCTCGTTAAGTCCTACCTTAATGTAAATCTTAGTAAACTTATCATACGGCATTGCGTCAAATATCGGCACTTTACCGCTTGGAGTCTGAACTACTTTGAATGTTTTATATCTGTAAAGCTGGAAAGAAGTAACCGCATAAAACGTTGCGTTCGTTCCTGAATTCATCGCAAGCCCCGCAACTCTTGAGTCTCCGATGAAAAGCGCATCATCAAAATAACTTAAATCAACTTCTTCATATGGAAGCGGATAATCTTTAAGCGGGTCGATATTCTCATTAGTAACCTTCGGCTGTTCCGGTATTTTTATTTCATTAACAGTCTCACTCTCCGAGTCACCTGCTCTTACGATAGTCTCTATTCCTGAAATCTCAGCAGTAATGCGAATCGGCTCTTTCTCTTTGACTTCTTCTATTGTATTCTCTGTATTTTCGACGGTTTCCTCATCGGTATTTTCAGCTTTTTCGCCTGTGTTATTTATTATCGACTTAATTCCGCCCTGCTCACTTAATTGTTTGACGTTGCCCTTTGCTTCTGATGAAGTATCAGGCTCAATATCATCTTTAAGTCCGGTAATAGGATTTTCTTCTATTTCAATTGTCTTCTTTTCTGCAACTACAACCTTCCCTGTATCGTTAAAAGCAAGTGAATACACCTCTTTCACACTGCTTCCCGTATCCCATATTGCAAGTCCTATTCCTGCAAAGGCTGCAATTAATGCCAGCAACACAAGTGCCAGCGTAATATAAATTGCCTTGAATTTACTTTTCATTTTCTCCCCTATGTAAACACTTCTTACTTCATAAGCTTGTAGAAGTGATTATCTTCATTCAAAAAGTCAAAGTTGTTGATAAATAAAATGTCTGCATCTTTATTATTCTCAACTAATTCTTTAACCGAATCTTTATAATATCTTAAATCAATAAGCGTGATATACTCATAGTCATGAGTAAGGAACGGAATCAGGCAGTTAGCGTATGAATCCTTGAATATTATAAGCTTCTTCCCCTTGCCCTTCTCTGATAAAATGCTCTCATCTGAGACAATTTCGCTCTTACCGAAATTGCCATACAAAAACATGCCGTATTTATCAAATACCGAGAGTTTCTCCTTATCAAGAAGAGAGTTCCTTAAAGTATCATCCGTAACAAAACTTCTTATGGGAATATCATAATATGTGATGACATCGGGCTTCACAAAAAGGCCTTTATACTTAGCATACAATGTACCTAAAAATCCGTCCTTCTCACCCTTTTCAAGTGTTGATAAATCAAGCGGATCATCGGATATTGCTGAGTATGCATAATAAGCGCCAAGCGTAGTCCAATGGTGATCTGTTTTGTAATAGATATACTCGTCCTCATGTGTAAGTAATACACAACTTAAATCTACCACACGCGCACCCGATAGTAAAGATTTATTGCCCATTAATTCAGACAGTTTTTCTTTCTGATCAGGAATTATCATACCCTTTGGAACCTTATTTGTAAGGACACCCGCCGCATTCGGTGCGATTGCAACCGTAACGAAATTATCCGTGTTATTAATAAACTCACTTATTATACTGATATTTTTGTCAAAAACATCAGTTTTATTCTCACTCTTCGTAAATAAATATGAATCTTTGCCGCGTGCCACGGAATTATTTTCAATTTTCAAAAGCACCGCTTCTATTGATGCTTTTAATTTAATAAATCCATCTCTTAACGGCATCTGGTCATTTATGTAATTTTCGTATTTTGTCATAAATGAACCATCGGCAATATCGGCAAGTCTCACCTCAGGAGCCTTTGTTAAGTACCTGTTCTCCCATTCGCTGACTTCTTTGTCAGGAATTATTAAACCAAGAACTGCAATACTTAGCAAAAATACCGAAAACACGATTGTCAAAGGGTAATGTATTAACTTTTTAATGCCTTCAAATTGTTTCATTTTATTAAAATCTGAAATATAAAAACGGATTATATGT
>SFNX01000145.1 GCA_004552595.1 Lachnospiraceae bacterium
CATCGCCATAATGGAGGCCAGATTCAATAGCTGCTTCTGATAAGATTATGATCGGCGGTAAAGAGTATACTGTTGCTGCAGATGGCAAGGGTGATGGAGATACTAAGCTAGATAAAACTGCTCTGGGAACCAAGATTGTTGACGAACTTGTAAAAGCTAATAGCATCGGAACATCAGCTAAAGCGACTGTTACTGGTGGCGTTGATGCTGGATTTGAAATTACTCTTGGTTCGCAGACAGTTCAGAAGGCTCTTTCATTCAACCTTCACGTTGGTGCAGATGCTGACATGACAAATAAGATTGGTGTTAGCATTGAGACAATGAACTCAGCTTACCTCGGTGTTAAGGGTCTTGATGTAGTTGGTACTGATGGACTTGGAACACAGGCTACATATGCAATCGACGCTATTGCAGATGCTATCCAGAAGGTTTCAGACCAGAGATCAGCACTTGGTGCAGTTCAGAACAGACTTGAGCACACAATTAAGAACTTAGACAACGTTGTTGAGAACACAACAGCAGCTGAATCACAGATTCGTGATACAGATATGGCTTCAACAATGGTTGAGTACACAAAGAACAATATCCTTCAGCAGGCAGGTCAGTCAATGCTCGCACAGGCTAACCAGTCAACACAGGGTGTTCTTAGCTTACTTGGCTAATAGAGTTCAGGCTATTATAACTACTATAAGTTTAGGGACCGGATTTCCGGTCCCTTTTTTTGAAAGAAATCCGATATTACTTGAAAGAAAGACACTGAGTAATTTACAATAAAAGTATTAATATAAAGGGGAATTATTAATGCTTAAGTTTAGTAAAGACTTTTTTAAAGATGAAGAAAGAGAAGGATTCCTTGTAAAGTCCGATATGAAGAGGGCATGGGCAATGCAGATGGAAATCCTTAAGAATATAGAGGAAGTGTGTGATAGACACGGAATCAATTATTTCTCATTCTGGGGAACAATGCTTGGTGCCGTAAGGCATAAAGGCTTTGTTCCGTGGGATGATGACATGGATATAATGATGAAGAGGGAAGACTATGAGAAGTTTGTTGAGGTTGCACCAAAGGAGCTTCCTGAAGGCTTTTCACTTTTATCAATATACAATGAGTATGAATGGGATCTTGCAACAGCAAGAGTTACTAACGGCTTTACATTAAGCTTTGATGAGAAATATCTTAAGAAACACTATTTGTGTCCATATGTATGCGGAATTGATATTTTCCCTTACGATTACGTACCTGATGATAAAGAAACATTTAAGGAGCAGGAGAACTTCCTTAATGGAATCACAATGGTTAGAGACCTCTATAAGGAGAGAGATAAGCAGCTTAAAGAGACAGGAAAATATAACCCGGAGATAGACAAAAACGCAGAGATAGTATTACGGGACATAGAGAAGTTTTTTGACTTCGAATTTAACAGAGACAACAACATGGATAATCAGATACTCTGCTTTTTTGACCGCGTGTGTGCAGGATATGGCAGTCCATCCGATAAGTATATGACAGGTCATATTGAGAGAAGAGCAAGGGAGCATGATGGCGGAAGATTTATGATTCCTACGTTCTGCTTTGATGAAGCAATTGATTATCCATTTGAAGAACATACGCTAAGAGTTCCTAAGTATTATGAAATATGCCTTTCAAGGTGCTACGGACGTAACTTTATGACCCCTGTTAAGAGCGGTGTGTCTGCACACGAGTATCCGTTTTATAAAATTCAGGATGAAAAGCTTAAGGATCTTGGCACATATGAAATGTGTGTTAAGACAATAGAAAACTTAACAATTCTCGAATCGTTAGATACTACAGTTTCTGAATATATTGACGATATATATATTAAATCTGATAACTGTGAGGTAAGCGAAGAAACGGAGCAGTTAAGAAGTATAATATCAGACTGGAAAGCGCCTGATAAGAAGGTAATCTTAAGCTGCTTTGGGACAATGGACTTTTTTGAAAATGAGGAAAAGTGCCTTGAAAAGCTCATCGATACGGTCTCATTTTTCAAGAGCAAATCAGACAAAATCTGTTTCATATTAATTGATGCATTGTATGTTACAGACGTTCTTGCAAGAAAGGATATTGAGCTCGCCAAGCGCTATATTGCATTGTTTGATGAATTATTGAACAGCGACTGGTGTCTTGTAATATCGCATGAGCAGTATAATCAGGTCGTTGACATGTGTGATGCCTACTACGGCTCGCCGAATGAATATATTAAATATTTCCAGGATAACAAGCTGCCGATTATGGCTATGAATTTGGATATTATGAACAGTTAATGAAGGAAGGAACTTATGAACTGTAAATTTATGGCATCAATGATGTGTGCCAATTATGGGAATCTTGAAAATGAAGTTAGAAGGCTTGAGGAAGGGAACATTGATTCGTTCCATATTGATATTATGGACGGGCGATACGTTCCTAATTTTGCAATGTCACTTAACGATATGTCATATATTGCGAGAGCGACAGATAAGCCCCTTGATGTACATCTGATGGTTGAACATCCTAACAACACTGTAGGCTTGTTCATCAATCAGTTAAGAGCCGGCGACACTATATACATTCATCCTGAAGCAGAGTATCATCCGTCAACTACTCTTCAGAAGATTATCGATGCTGACATGATTCCGGGAATAGCAATTAACCCGGGTACTTCTGTTGAGACAATATATGAGATGCTGCGCATTGTAAAAAGAGTACTTGTAATGACCGTGAATCCCGGAAACGCAGGTCAGATGTTCATGCCATACGTTGACAACAAGATTGAGAAGCTCCTTGAATTAAGAGATGAAATGGGCTTTGAGCTTATATGGGACGGCGCATGCAGCATGGATAAGATCATTAAGTATGGTGAAAAGGGAATGGACGGATTTGTCCTTGGTACAAGCGTACTGTTTAAAGGTGACAGAGATTACGTAGCTACATTGGAGAAGCTTCATAAATTATAATGGCAATAGCAATAATTCTTTCCGGTGGAACGGGTCTTCGCGCATCCACAGATATTCCAAAACAGTATATTGAAGTTAATAATACCCCTGTGATAGCTGACAGCATCGGTGTTTTTGAAAGGCACGAAGACATTTCAGAATATGTAATCGTGGCGGCTGATGAGTGGACAGATTATATAATGAAATTCACAGGTGATAAATTCATAGGATTTGCACCTGCCGGTAAGACGAGGCAGCTGTCAATTCTCAATGGACTTAAGGCACTAAGTAATATTGCATCAGATGATGATACGATAATCATTCATGATGCGGCGCGACCTTTTGTATCAGCTGAAACAATTACCACACTTGTTAAAGCGTGTAAGACGCATGATGGTGCAATGCCGGCACTTCCTGTTAAGGACACGATGTATATTCGTAAAGGTGACAAAGTGCATTCATTAATTGACAGAGATACGATTATTTCAGGTCAGGCTCCGGAGGCATTTTTGTATAAAAAGTATCTTAATGCCAATGAGGTGCTTCTTCCTGAGAAGATATTGTCGATTAAGGGCTCGACTGAACCGGCATTTATGGCGGGAATGGATGTAGCTGTTATTGATGGTGATGAAAATAATTTTAAGATTACAACAAAACAGGATTTAGTAAGATATATACAAATTAAGTCAGGGAATAATGAAAGCATACGTACTTAA